>JBJTHA010000116.1:0-6183 GCA_046094265.1 Cytophagales bacterium | reverse complement strand
TGTGGTGGGGTCAGGTAAGTTGTGATAATCAAAACCACCTCCCTCGTCTTCTACCTTGATTTTGATTAGCCCTTCTGATAATGAAAGCGACAGCGCTACATTTTTTGAAGAATCATTTCTGTTGCCGTGCTTAATGGCGTTATTAACCGCTTCGGTAACGGCAATCATAATGTTGCCATATATGTCATCATTCAGGTGGTACTTCTCCTTGGCATTGTCAATGAAGCTTTCAATCATCCGAATATTTTCGGCCAGAGATGGGATTTCAATGCGGATCTTCTTCACTTAGCTAGTCTTTCGTTCCAATTCGCTTAAAGTAATCGTTCACCTCTTTTTTGTAGTATGGGTACAATCGGAGTGGCACGGTTTTCAACAATTCTACTTCTTTTTCTCTTAATCTTAAATATTCTTCAAAATTCCGAGGCAGTTCCTTTGCATAGTCTTTGGCAGTTTCGCCTTTGCGTTCTTGGTCTTGGTTCTGCTCGCGCATCGATTTCTCGGCTTCTAACAAACGTGTAATGATTTCGTTCTGACTGCGGATGGTTTGCTACGTAATCTGTTTGTTAACCAAATCCATCTCGGTTTGTTCCATCTTCCCGGGTAAATCCCCACCTGGCACCTTGCCACCCTCCTGCTTTAGTTTTTCTTGCATTTCTTGCAAAGCCCTGCGGATGCGTTCTTGTTCGGCCGCCATTTTGGCCAACTCTTCTGAAAGTTGCCGCCCTTGCTTCCCTCCTTTGCGTATCTCCTCCATTTGCTGGTTCAATTGCATTTGCATCTGCGACAAGCTTCGCTCCTTCCCGTTTTTCTTGCCTTTGCCCGGTTTTTTTTTCCCGTTCTGCATGGCATTCATAATCATATCATAATGGCTGTTGAGCATCAGTGCCAAGTTATTGATGCTGGTCATGCTGAACTGCATCTCCGCACTGGCATTGGACTTGCGCCTTTCCTTCACATTCACTGCGGCCTTGCCCAAATGATCATTCAATTCAGAAATCTCTTTGGTGACGACAGAGCCTAAAAACGGATCCCTCTTTGATAGAGCTAACAAGCTGTCTGCCAGCACTTTAGAATCATCTTTTACCTTGATTTGATTTTGCGAAAGCTGCACATACCTCGGGTCTGACTGCTGCACCTGATTGAAGTCTTTCATCAAGCTTTCTTGATCGTATGATAGCTTGATAAGTCCGTGCACAATTTGCCGCAAGCTTTCTAAGTTGGCCATATCCATTTCCATCTCCATGGCATTCTGTGCACTCTCCATCTGTTGTTGCATTTGTTTCATCTGCTGGATGGATTTCTGTTGCGAGTTGATCGCCTTCTTTGGCTTGCCTTGGTCGAGCGATTGCTTGCTATCCTGTTGCTCTTGTTGCAGTGGATTGAATTTTTCGTCACCCGGGATATCCTGCGGCTGATCTAACTCCTCGCCTAACTTTTCCAAATCTTTCAACTCTTGTTTCAGTTTCTCGGTTTGCCGATTGATTTCATCTTGCTGCTTAGCTAGGCTTTCAGGATTTTGCTCACCGGCTCTGTCTTTACTTTGGCCATCGTTCTTATCCTCATTATTTCCGTCTTCTTTTTTCTCGTCACCCTTTCCGTCTTTCGTTTTATCCCCCTCTTTCGATTGACTCTCGTTATTTTTTCCGTCAGGTTTGTTGTCATCCTTTGATTTTTCGCCCGCTAGTTCTTTTGTGTTTTCCAACAGTTGTTCCTGTTTTTTGATTTGTTCCTTCAAAGACTCAATGCTCTGTTCGAACTTATAGTCATACTGTAGTTGTTTAAACAGTTCCAGCGTGCGCTCCAGTTCTTTCTCTAGGTTGATCTCTTTCCGGTTCATCTTATCCAACACCTTTTGCATTTGCGAGGGATCAGCATTTTCGCGCAGCATTTTTTCGAGTTCTTGAAAGAGCTTCTTCGTTTCTTCATCCAACAACTCGTTCATTAGTTTTTGGATTTGCTCAGATTTTTCTTTGATGCGCTCGCTCTCTTGCGTAAACGTTTCTTTCTTCTGCTCGAGCAATTCATTTTCTTTCCTCAATTGGTTAATGGCCTCATCCAGCTTCTGTTTCTGGTCAACCAGGTCTTCTAGCATTTTTTTGTCTTGCCAATCCAAACTCTGCTTGCCGCGCAGTCGCTGCTGCGTTTCTTCTATTGATTTTTGAAGATCTTTTGCCTGGGTGACGCTCTCTTCAATTTTGGTCTCAGTTCTTTGTTGGGATTTTGATATCTGGGTTACCAACTCTTCGGTAGCTGGTAATGTTAAAACATAACTGGCAGATCGTGAGGATTTCCGTCCGTTTACACCATCATTGTCCCACACCTGCAAATAGTAAGTTATCCGGTCTCCAGGTTTCAGGCGTAGGGAGTCAACCGACCATTGATAAAAGAAGTTCTGTTGAGCGTTTTGCGAAGACAAAGGTATGTCGATAGTCTTCTCGGCTCCTTCTTGGTTGCCTGTGGTAATTTGGTATTTCAGTTTGAGCTCATTGATGCCGTAATCGTCCGTAAGCTGGCCACCTAACAGCACATTTTTGAACAAGATTGAATCGCGCAGGTTGTCTACCGTGATTTGCGGAAATTGGTCCTTTATGACGCTGATAGAATACGAGATTGGCTCTTTGTTTTTGCTTTTTTCATTCTCCAGTGTCACGGCATATTGCTCCGGATTGTTGATGTTCTTCGAAAATCCAAATGCACCCTCATCAATCAGCTGCATGTTGTTCGGTGCGCCATCGCTAAAGCTGATCTGCGCTTTGGTGGTGAACTGAGTGCCAATTTTCCAAGTGATCTTTGTTCCCTCTGGCACCTCCAAGTTGCCTGCGTTGGTCAGTTGCTCGGCCTTGCGTTGTAGGTAACTTGGGTACTGGAGTTGCACATTGATTTGGTTTACCTCTGGGCGGTTGATCACCGCAATGGTAAACGGCTTTGAAAAAAATCCAGAAGCTTCAAATTGAATGGTGGCGCTGTTCTGCATTCGCTCAAATGTGTAAGCGAATTTTCCAGCGGCACCGTGTTCCATCTTCCTGCGCTGTGTACCGTTCACTACAAAGGCGGCTTCGGGTAGCGCATCACCTTCCAATGAAAGCTGTAGCGTAAAGTCTTCATTAAAAAAAGCTGAAAGCGATTGGTTTTGGACTACAAATTGAAAGGGTGCCTGAGGAGAAAACTCTTGATTGAACTGCATGATGCGCTGGGCGCTTTGAGTAAAAATACCGCTGTTGATAAAGAGCAGAACCAAGATGACGCTAAACGGAATCAAAAGGAATTTCAAATAACGCTTGTTCTCGCGTAGGTCAATGGCTGAGTCAAAGGCAACATCTTGAAAAGCCGAGGCTTTTTGTGCAATGCCTGCTTCCAGCAGTGCACTGGGTGCTTTTTGATGAGCAAGCTGCAACACATTGATGAGCTTATCGCCAATGTTGGGAAAATAGCGTCCAATGATTTTGGCACTATCTTCTTCGCCCAGGCCGCGTTTATACAGCCACCAGCGCAACGGCTTTCGCAAGAAGAGAAAGAGACATAATGTAACAGTTAAGAAAAAGGAAATAAACAACACTAGTCGAAGCCCTTTGCCCAACCACAGATTGTATTCCACCAGCGAGGCAAAAATAAAATACCCCGCCACCAGCGCGAGCGTAAGGATGCTGCCGCGCACAAACAAGTTCAGGTAATACTTGCGCTTAAAAGCCGATACCTTGGTTTGTATGTGTTGAACTCCTTCGCCCATGTGCTAACAACGAGATGTACCGAGATATAGTTTAGCAAGATAGGCGTCAAAAAGCCGAAACGCAAGCTAAGGACGGAACAAGGTTTTGCCTGCCAGAAACAGAAATTAGAAATTAGATACTTTGCTTAACAGATACAAAGCCATTAAACAAAGAGGTAGTGTGCGCATGAGTAGCTGGCTAACTTGCTTGTTACCTTTCAAAAAGGCTATCCCCAAAATGACATTTACAATCGCCAGTGTACCCCCTCCTAACAGCAATATCTGTTCGGATCCTTTGAAACCTTGCAAATAAAACAAAACGCCAATAGTAGCCACCGAGCATCCAATCCAACCCACCTTTGGTGCGATGGTTTGAAGCAACAAATCCAACATCCCTAATTTCTGGTCGCCAGCTTGAGGTTTTTCCTCAGCATACTGCGGTGGTTGATAAGCACGCAAAAAGTAAATGACAGCTAATGAGCCCAGTGACAAAGTTAACAGTTGAGCACCATTGCCTTTTTCAAAGCGGTTCAGCAGCAACGCGATGATAGCGCCTGCCAGTAATACTCGTTCGGCCAGGCCAATAATTTTGTACAGCGTTTCTGCAAATGAAGAGGACTTATATTCTGTCATGGTGATTATTTTTTTTATACGTACTCAGCTGTCAAACCCAACATCGCACGAAGGCCAGTAAGCATGCCACTTTCGTCAATGTAAAAATCAGGTGTGTGGTGCGATGGGGTCTTGTCTTTATCGGCATTCAACGGCATGCCGCCCACAAAAAAGAAAAAGCCTGGTACTTTTTGCGCATAGAATGAAAAATCTTCTGCGCCTGTCGCTGCCGGAATGATTTTCGCGTTGTCTTTGCCAGTGACACGTTCAATGAAAGGTGCCGCCCATGCTGTAAGTTTGGGATCGTTGTATGTCACAGGGTAAAGTTTGGTAACTTCAACGTCTGCCTTTACTCCCATGCCGGTGGCGATATTTTCTGTGATTTCTTTAATCCTCGCATGAACCACGTCTTGCATTTTGCTATCGAGGGTGCGAATGGTGCCTTGCATCTCAACCGTTTCTGGAATGATGTTTCTTCGCACACCACCGGAGATCTTGCCAATTGTAACCACCGCTGCCGCATTGGTCAATTCTAAGTTGCGACTGACAATGGTTTGCAATGCTGTAACGATTTGCGCTGCGGCTACGATCGGGTCAGCCCCATTCCAAGGTGCAGCTCCATGGGTTTGGCGGCCGGTCAATTTGATATTGAGATTATCAACCGCTGCCATCTCACCTTCTGGGCGGTAAGTGATGGTGCCAACCGGTGTAAGCGAATTGATGTGCAAGCCGAAAGCAGCTTCTACTTTGGGGTTCTCGAGTACGCCCTCTTTGATCATCAACGCTGCGCCACCTTCTTCCCCATCGGGCGCGCCTTCTTCTGCCGGTTGAAATAAGAACACAATTGTGCCCTTTAAATCATTTTTATTTTTCGTGAGGATTTCTGCCGCCCCCATCAAAATGGCAATATGTGTATCGTGTCCGCAGGCGTGCATCACACCCACCTCTTGACCTTGGTATTCGCTTTTCGCCTTGGAAGCAAAGGGTAAACTATTCCGTTCAACTACTGGCAGGCCATCAATGTCCGCACGAAGGGCCAGTACTGGTCCGGGTTTGCCTGTGCGCAAGATGCCAACCGCACCCGTTTTTGCCACAGGGTATCTTACATCCAGCCCCAAAGACTTTAGGTGTTCGGCAATCTTTGCCCCCGTTTTAAACTCACGATTGGAGAGTTCCGGGTTTTGGTGAAAATGTCTTCGCCATTCGATCACCTTGCTTTCCAGCATTTTTGCTTGCTGGTCTAACGTGCTTAATAGTTTTGGGTTGGCTTGTGAGAATACCTGAAATGAGACTAGGCAGAAAATCGGAGCTAGAAATTTGCACATGGCGATTTTAGGTTAAAGGTTTCTCGAAATGTAGAAAGAGGAGTGGGTATTCCAAAATGGATTTATACCGTTAACACGTTTTTTGGATAGCGATCTTAAACCTTTAGGTTGTTAATTTCTCATTTCGAAACAATTTTTTTGGTTTTTTCGCCATGAGAGGGTAATATTATCATCAGCGCGAGGTATCATTAGATTTCTTCTGATCTAACTAAAAAGCTTTAAAGGAAAAGCAAACAGCTAATGTGAGTGCGAACAACATTACTAAAATTGAACCCTCTGCGCCAAACTTACCTCCGGTCAGCGTATCATTTGCCAAAGCCCTGACTTCAAATACTCCCTTTTCTGCGTGGCCACTCACTGCAAAACCAAGTATTGACCCTTGTACAAAGTTCCAAGACCAGTGCAACCCAACGGCAGGTGAGATTGACCCAGATTTTAACGACAAGACAGCCATCAAATACCCGGAAAGGGCAATGGAAGCAAAACCAAACCAGGTAAAATGGTCGTTGCCAACATGCGCCAAGCCAAAAAGTAGTGAGG
>JBJTHA010000115.1:0-3476 GCA_046094265.1 Cytophagales bacterium | reverse complement strand
GTACCACCCTTGTGAAATGATTGACATCAATGCCATCCGTAATTTTCGTCCATGTTTTTCCATAGTCTTTTGTTTTGAACAAATATGGTTTGTAGTCGCCCGATTTGTAACTGGTAGCCGCCACGTAAGCCGCGCCTTTTTCGAAAGGTGAAAAATCCACACTATTAATCATTGTCCACTCGGGCATTCCGGTAACTGAAAGTTTTGTCCAATTTTTTCCGGCATCGCGGGTGATGTGCAACAATCCATCATCAGAGCCAGCGATAATCAAATCTTTTTCGTAGGGCGATTCGGCCACAGCAAAAACGGTGCAGTAGTATTCCACTGCGGTGTTATCTTTGGTGATTGGCCCGCCTGAAGGCCCGAGCTTGGTAGGATCGTTGCGCGTCAAATCAGGACTTGCCAATTCCCAGCTTTCACCGGAATTGTAGCTCACGTGGAGGTGCTGAGAGGCTGCATACAATTTTTTGGGGTTGTGTGGCGAAAAGAATATCGGGAAGTTCCACTGGAAACGGTACTTGGCGCCCTCAGCACCGTGTCCCATGGGATTGTCAGGCCACGCGTTGATGTTGCGCTCTTCGGCAGTTGCGTGATTGACACGCGTAAGAAACCCATCGTAACTTCCCCCGTAAACAACATCGTTATCCGTAGGGTCAACAGCAATGTGGCCGCTCTCTCCACCTGCGGTTACCTCCCAATCGCGTTCACCAATGGAGAAACCATCTGTGCGGTGTGCAATGCGTTGCGTACTATTGTCTTGCTGCGCTCCATAAATACGATATGGAAAATGATTGTCGGTAACCACACGATAATATTGTGCGGTGGGTTGGTTATGGTAGGTAGTCCAATTTTCACCGCCATCGAACGAAACTTGTGCGCCACCATCATCGGCAATAATCATGCGCTGGTTGTCTTCAGGGGCAATCCACAAATCGTGATGATCGCCATGTGGCGCATTGTAACTTTGAAACGTTTTGCCGCCATCTTTTGATTTGTGGTAGGATACATTCATCACATAACAGATGTCTTCATCTTTAGTATCGGCATAGATTTTTGTGTAGTACCAAGCGCGCTGCCGCAGGCTGCGGTCTTCATTCATCTTTTTCCAGGTAGTGCCACCATCATCCGAACGGTAAACGCCCCCATTTTCATTTTCAATAATGGCATATACCCGGTTCGAATTAACAGGTGACACCGACACGCATGAGATTCCCCAAATTCCTTTGGGCAATCCTTCGTTGGCGGAAATATTTTTCCACGTATCGCCACCATCGGTGCTTTTGTAAATGGATGAACCTTCTCCGCCACTTTCCAAGCTATAGGGAGTTCTGCGAATTCGCCACATGGAAGCGTACAATACTCTGGGATTATTAGGGTCCATGCACAGATCTACTGCCCCCGCATCGGCATTGGCAAATAACACGCGCTTCCAATTTTTACCCCCGTCATCGCTGCGGTAAACTCCGCGCTCCTCTGATGATTTGAATAGATCGCCCAACACGGCTGCATACACTAAGTCGGGGTTTTTAGGGTGGATGCGAATACGCGGGATATGTTTTGAATCTTTTAGTCCAGAAAATGCCCATGTCTTACCCGCATCGGTAGATTTCCATATACCATGTCCGTAAGAAACATTTCCGCGCACGGTGCCTTCGCCTTGCCCCACATACATTACATTGTTATCCCACTCGCTTACGGCCACCGCTCCAATCGAGCTTCCAAAAAACCCATCGGAAATAGAAGTCCATGTGTTGCCTGCATCGGTTGTTTTCCAAACACCACCGCCCGTTGCGCCCATGTAAAATAAATTCGGCTTCCCCGGCACACCTGTTACGGCTGACGAACGCCCACCTCTGTAAGGGCCTATGCTTCGCCACTCAAGGGCACTGTAGAGTTTTTCGTCATACGAAAGCGAAACTTTAGCGGGTTTGTTTTCTTTTTTTTGTGCGTAAGCACAATTGCAAACAACTAAAATGGCACATAAAATCAATGTGTTTTTCATCGGACTGTTTTTATTGTTGGTAGCGAGATTACACCAAATGCGTTAATTAATCGAACACTTTTTTATGAATGGCTGCCATGGGTGATTGGCTTCTTTAAATGTTGAATCTTTTCTCTTTCGTCACTCCAAAAAATCAACTACTTTAAGCAAAATTTTTGCTATGGAACAACGGGATTACAGAGGCCTATTCAGCATTCCGGTAATAGTGGCTGCACTCGGCTACTTTGTTGACATCTATGATTTATTGTTGTTCACGATAGTGAAAGCACCCAGCATGCATGGCTTAGGGGCTACCGATGCCACCATGCTAGTAGATAGCACCAAAGTGATTAACTGGCAAATGGGTGGGCTTTTGATTGGCGGTATTGTGTGGGGGATGTTGGGCGACAAAAAGGGAAGACTATCGGTGTTGTTTGGCTCTATTATATTGTATTCGGTGGCCAACTTTATTACAGGCTATATTCAAACCGTTGACCAATATGCTTGGTGCCGATTTACAGCAGGCCTTGGATTGGCGGGCGAACTAGGTGCGGGCATTACACTGGTAAGCGAACTGCTGCCCAAGCGTATAAGGGGTGTGGGCACATCATTGGTAGCGGGCGTTGGTTTGTTTGGCGCTGTAGCCGCGTATTTTACGTTTCAGTTTACACATGATTGGAGACTGTGCTATAAAATAGGTGGTGGGCTCGGTATCTTGTTACTTTTCTTACGGGTAAAAGTGGCCGAGTCGGGTATGTTCAACCAAGTGAAAGCGAAAGACATTAGCCGAGGAAATTTTTTAATGTTTTTTCAAAATGCAAACCGGTTCAAAAAATACCTTCTCGCTATTCTTATTGGGTTGCCCACATGGTATGTGATTGGAATATTGGTAAACCAAAGCGACCGCTTTGGGAAGGAAATGTTTGCTAGCACCACTATCGACTCGGGCCGTAGCATCATGTTTGCCTACACTGGCATTGCTCTTGGCGACATCGTTATTGGGTTGGTAAGTCAATATTTCAACAGCAGAAAAAAGGCGTTGCTGCTGTTTTATTTAATGACCATTGCATGGCTACTATTTTTCTTCAGCCCAATTAATTCCAGTAATGGGTCTATGTATTTTGTGTGCGGCATGTTGGGTTTTAGCACCGGCTTCTGGGCTATTTTTGTTACCATGGGGGCAGAACAGTTTGGCACCAACCTGCGGGCCACCGCAGCCACTACAGTACCCAACATGGTGCGCGGTGCGTTGCCGCTCATCAATCTACTTTTTTTAGACTTGTTTCAAAAAAGCTGGAAGTGGTCGCTGGTGCAAAGTGGCATTGCAACCGGCATCATTACAGTATCTATTACTTTGGTTGCATTTTACTTTACAGAAGAAACCTTTCACAAAGACTTGGAGTTTGTGGAGGAGTGAGGTAAAGGCGGTGCAAATAATTGCAGGCTGATGAACGTATTTTAGATGAGGTATTGTATTGCATTAGTAATGTTGTGT
>JBJTHA010000114.1:0-5769 GCA_046094265.1 Cytophagales bacterium | reverse complement strand
ACATAATAGAGATTCCCAACTATTCGAAATGGTGTGTAAGGCCTTTCCCAATCTGTCGGAATAGGATTGGGTTCTTTCACCTGTTGCCCAAAACACCATCCGGCCAACAAAATAAAACCTGCAAAAGAGACAAATTGCTTTACGAAGTAATTCATCACATTAATAATTTTAGTGTAGCTAATGAAATAAACCTATGCGCAAATTGCCCATCATTTAAATAACTCACCAAGCTACTTTATTTTGCCATTACCTGAAAAGCGCGCTACCCATTTTTCTCTAACTCACGCAGGGTGCGCATTTGCTTCATCTCTTTCAGTATTGAAATCAATTGCAATTCATTGAGTGAGCCTGCGTAAGCTTTTATTTCCGCTAATGTTCTATACCCCGGTTGGATATTTTGCGAAAGGCAGTTATGAAATTGAGAATATCAATTTTTCTGATGGTAGCTAAATTTTTTGCTTTTTTATACGCAAATTAGAGCAAGGTTGTTGTGGAAGGTATCTGTTTTGGGGAGCTTTCAGTCTTTCGGGGGCAAGCATCAGAAACCCACTAAATATTCTAACGGGTTTATTTGTTTTTCGGGGCTCGAGTCAGAAAACTGCAGAATAAGTGGCTTCAAAAAAAACGTTTTTAAAAAAAAATTCAAGTTTGTTAGCGCAACATATCACATCATAACTTGTATTTTGGCGTTTTCAAAAAAACTAAATGTTATGAAACGGTCTAAGTTTATCAGATTAGTAGGGGCAGGCACCGTAGCTTGTGCCTGTGGACAGTTGGTTTCTTGTAGTAACAAAGCTACTGACCCTGCTCCGGCCAATGTGGATTTCACGCTAGACTTAACGCAAACTGCTAACTCCCCCCTCGCAACTGATGGTGGCTCCGTAGTTCAGCAAGGGGTAATCGTGGTTCGTGTTTCTGCGGGAAGTTTTGTTGCGTATTTACGGTCGTGTACACACGAAGGTACACCGGTGAACTTTCAATCATCCACTAAAACTTTTGTTTGCCCAAATCATGGCGCCACATTCGATATCAATGGCAAGGTTACTAAAGGCCCTGCCACTCGCGCACTTACTAGTTACAACACTTCTTTAAGCGGTAGCATATTACGGGTGTTTTCTTAGAAGTAGTTAACCGCAAGACGTCTTGCTGTCGCCTTTAGGCGTAACGATAAACCCAAATCACCTTGCCGGGGAGATGTAGGTTTATTGTTTTACAAATTTCCCTTCCTCCACCTGCATTTGTTTTTCGTATAACTCTTTGTAAATGCCATTTTTCTGAAAGAGGGTTTCGTGTGTGCCAGCTTCAATAATTTGACCTTCATTTAGCACAATTATTTTGTTAGCCAGCTTGGCAGAAGAAACCCTATGTGAGATAATAATGCTGGTCCGCCCCTGCATGATTTTTTTCAGGCTGTTAAGAATGGTGTTTTCAGTTTTAGTGTCCACAGCCGAAAGGGCGTCATCCAATATCAAAATCTTTGGTGCCCGCGCCATCGCTCTTGCTATCGATACCCGTTGCTTTTGTCCGCCCGAGAGTGTGATGCCTCGCTCGCCTACCCGGGTCCCAAATGTGTTGGGGAAGCTCATAATATTGTCATATACATCGGCATCTTTGGCGGCCTGAACCACTTTTGCCTCATTTGGTTCTTTTAACCCAAAGGCAATGTTGTTAAAAATAGTGTCGCTAAAGAGAAAAACATCTTGCAGCACTACACCCAACTGGCTGCGCAGGCTGTTTAAGTCGTAATGCTGAACCGGTACATCATCAAGGAGTACTTCGCCCTCCGTTACATCGTAAAGCCGAGCAACCAAATTAGAAATGGTGCTTTTGCCAGAACCCGTGGTGCCAATGATGGCCAGCGACTCGCCCGGGTGAAGGGTGAACGAAATGTTCTTCAATGCCTTAATGCCTGTGTCGGGGTAGGTGAATGATACATTGCTAAATTCAATCTTACCATGCAATGGTTGCTTCAAATTCCTTTCTGAAAAAATATTGGCTTTTGTGTTTAAAAACTCGTTAATGCGCTTTTGAGATGCCTCGGCACGTTGCACCAAGCTGCTGGTCCAACCGAGAGAAGCAACCGGCCAAGTAAGCAGGTTTACGTATATGATAAACTCTGCAATGTTGCCAAACGTAAGCGCCCCATTAATGACCTCTACGCTGCCCGCATAAACCGTGAATACCGTACTCAACCCTATTAAGCTCATGATAAGCGGAAAGAACATTGATTGCACACGCGTCAACTTCAGCGATTGCCGTTTGTACTCATTGCTTTCTTGAGTAAAGTTTTCAACTGATTCATGCTCGCGGGTAAAGGATTTTATTACCCGAATTCCAGAAAAAGCTTC
Source organism: Cytophagales bacterium (assembly GCA_046094265.1). Classification (GTDB taxonomy): domain Bacteria; phylum Bacteroidota; class Bacteroidia; order Cytophagales; family Cyclobacteriaceae; genus ELB16-189. Next base: position 3,421 of record JBJTHA010000114.1, on the reverse strand, counting down.
TTGCACAAAAGTGCTCAACTTCGATTGGCTTTTTTGAATCATCTCTGAGCGATGTTCAATGATGTTGTTCACATAGAAGATGCTGATAGAAAGCAGCGGCAATGGCAAAAGCGCATAAATAGTAAGCTTGGCGCTGATGCTCACCATCACGGGAATTAAAATAACAAAAAGTGTAAGCAGTTGAAGGCCGTACATGATGGATGGTCCCAAGTACATGCGCACACGGCCTACATCTTCGCTAATGCGGTTCATTAAATCGCCAGTATTGTTTTTACGATAAAAGCTCAACGGCAGTGCTTGATACTGCTCAAAGATTTCGTTTTTCAAATCATACTCAATGTGCCGACTCATCACAATTAATGTTTGGCGAACCAAGTAAAGGAAAAAGCCCCGCAACAGCGCCATCATTAAAATAAGCATCGCATATGTTAAAATTCCCTCGCTAAAAACGTTAAAAAAGTTATGCTGCGAAGCGCTGTGCTGTAACGATTGATAGATTTTGATGTTGTCCACTACCAAGTCGATGGAGTGACGCACCATTTGGGCAGGCAAAATCTGAAAAACGTTGGAAATGATGACCCACAACAACCCGAAGATCAATAGTTTTCGGTATTTGTACAGGTACTTATTTAGGTAGCCAAGTTCCTTCATCGCTGATTTTAACCAAACTAAAACGAAAGGTAATAGAATTAGTTCGTTTTTCGGGTAGCCTAGTGGATGGATTGGTACAGTAGCACAGAAAGTCAGACTTTCCGGCATTACGCGAAACGAGTAGAGACATCAACGCCTTAGAATGGCTTGCCATGTGTCTGCTTCACTAACCAGCCGGCAACGGAAGGTGTGTACCGTGCCAAGTTCACAGCTAAATCGGAAGTCCATTCATTACCAAAAAGATTTTGTATCTGCCGCCCCACCCAAAGCCGTTTAGCAAAGAGCTGACTCCATTTTTGCTTATATTGGTGTTCTAATTCGGCACGCGAGGTTTTGCCTTCTACAAAATCCGTCACCTGTTCCGCGGCTATCTTTGCAGAGTGGATAGCTAGTGCCATGCCATTCCCGCACAGGGGCGTGATCATGCCCGCGGCATCGCCACACATCAAAACATGGTTTTCGACTGCAGTTTTTGTCTCAAACGAAATCTCGTTGATCGTTTCGGGTTTGTCGTATAGAAACTCTGCGTTACAAAAAATTTCTTTCAGGTATGGATTTTTGTGTAGTACCGAGCGTTCCATTACTTCTATTTGCTTGTACACTTTCAAATTGTTACGATGGGTGAGGTAGCACAATGTGCTTTTGCCATCTTCCACATTACTGATGCCACAATAGCCATCTTTAAAGTTGTGCAGCGCAATTACATGGTTGGGGTGCTGCGTACGGAGGTGGTACTTTACGCCCACGTAGGGCGACTTCTTCTGCATGAAAGATCGGTTCATGGCTTTGTCTAGCCGCGAGCGTTTGCCAAACGCTCCCATCACCACATCGGCAATAAAATTTTTTTCAGTTGTCTCAACCAAAAATCGCTCACTGCTAAAATTGATAGATGTTGCCTCGCATCCTTGAAAAATCTGTACGCCATTTTTCAGCGCTTGATGAAAAAGGAAGTGGTCCAATGTATATCGGCTAATGCCAAACCCACCTAGGCCGAGTGCAAGCTCTGCCTTTCTACCATTTACTGAGGTAAGCCACAAGGTGTTGATTTTTGGCAACGCTGCGAAATGAGGAAGGAGGCCATGCTGCTGTAAAAAGGGAATTGTTTCATTCGATATGTATTCTCCGCAAACGCGGTGAAACGGGTAATACTTCTTTTCGATGAGAATAACTTCCGCACATTTTGTCAACAAATTGGCAACAACCAGCCCCGATAGGCCTCCCCCCACAATTAAAATACTTTTCATTTTGAAAATTTTTCTGTTCTGCTTTCGATTGAAATGAATGATGAAAGTTAAGTTTTCTGTTTTGTGTGATGAGGTCTAGTTCCATAAAAAAATTAGCGGTTACTTGGTCAACTAAAGAAGTCATTAAGTCGTTAAACAATAGTTGGTTTATGGAAACTAAAGTAACACAATCTTGGCAATTGTTGCTGGTGGGCAACAACCCCATCGAAATGAGTTCGGTGGCCGATCGCTTGAAAGAAATACGCCATCAACCGATTATTGCTCAATTTGCTTTTGACTTGAAAAGCAGCCTTCAGTGTCTGAGTAAATTTGTACCCTCGTATATCTTAATTGACGATAACATTGGCACCAATGAGTTGCGCGAGACGGTGCAAGCACTTACTCGCAACAAGAAGACGAAAAATGTGCCCATTACCATCATCAAAAATTCAAATTACCAAGCCACGCTATTCGATACACCCTTGGATTTTGTTTTGAAATCGAATTTATCATCAGTCCGTATTTTGAACACGTTAAGCCGATCTGCAACAGCGCGAGATGCTCAGGTGTATTTAAAAGGTGCTTATCAAAAAAGAAGGGGGTTACTGTCGCAGTTGCTCAAGCTGAAATCTTAGATTTGGCTTTGCAACACAAATTCTTTTTTCAGCTTTTCGCCTTTTCTCATAATTACTAACTTGATTTTTTTTCCTGGCTTGCGTTGGAAGAGCGCATTGACATTGTTGAGTTCTAATTCTGACAAGTCAACGCCATTCAACCCCAACAAACGGTCACCTACCTGAAGGCCGCATCGCTCCGCAGCGGTGCCCTTTCGAACATCAGAAATTTCAAAATCACGTAGGCGCGCACCTTTCGCGCGAATGGTTAGGCCGCTGAGGTTGTAGTAGAATTTTTTGTTGAAAGAACCGTTTTTCTTCAAGTAAATTTTTTCGTGCGGAAAATCGAATACCACCGTAAATCGGCTCAATAAATCGCCACCAATACTGCCATTGCGGTGTTTCTTGTTGTTTTCTTGTGTGGAGTCTTTTGGGATGTAGTCGATAGGGAAATTCGCAATCAAGTTTGGCAATTGGTAGCTTCCCAAACTCAGTTGTCTGACTCGGCCAATTTTCCCAATGATGATTCCCCCTAAACCGCGTCCAAGCACCGCATCAATATTCTTCTTCGGCACCTGCACCGCGCTGTCAGAGTCAATCTCTAAAAAAATACCGTGGCTTGCGCCACTGTCCACCAGCAACTTTGCAATCAATTTCGCAGAGTCAGTCATCGCCAGTGGCACCCTGATAAACGGCTTGGTGTCTTCTACCGTGATAGGCAACACCTGAAAGCTTTTGCGCGGTTTGAATTTATCGGGGCGTTCCAAAATCAACCGCTTTGTTTCGTAATTAACGGTAACCACAAACCTGCTAAACAACTCATAACCCAAAATACCGTGTACTTCGGTGCCCATCGAGTTCTTTAACTCGAGGTAATCTTGGTCGAGCACCAGCATTGAATGACCCTGCCCGTGTACACCGGGCATATCGAAG
>JBJTHA010000113.1:0-6536 GCA_046094265.1 Cytophagales bacterium | reverse complement strand
TGGTTTTTTGATTTTCGGTAGAATACTTCGGCATTACGCTGGGCATTCAACTCTTTTTTCAACTTAATGTTAGTCTGTTCTTGATTATAAAAATTAGTGAGCGTTACAGACTCCATTCCCGGTTTCACCAAGTGCATGTTGGCCATGATTAAGTCGCCCCACAATTGATAGTGCTGATCATTCAACAGTTCGCCTAGTTTGCGCTCATTACGTTCGGCAAATGATTTTTTGTTTTTGATTTGTTCTTGCAAATATTTCAGCAAGCTTTTCTTCTCTACTTCCAAAGCGCTTTCGGTTGTTGCCAATTGAAAAAATGAATTTACCGCTTCAATTGGATCGGTGAATTGGTCAATTACATTAGAGATCGGCAGCAAGCTAAAAGTTGCTTTGTGATGAGTATATCCAACGAAAAATCTTGGCGCGCGTAGTTGCGCTAACGTACTTTCAAACATGTCCCATTTTACGTCTACAGACTTGCTCTCAAAATCCAACTTCCCGAGGTACTCCCAAAATTCTCGGCCGAGCGTAAAGTATTTGGTCTTCAAGTTTTCTTGCGATTGAAAGAAGCTCTCTTTGCTCCAGTCAATCGTTCGGTTTAATTGCTTTATGTCGATATCCCAATCAACTTCAAATTGATTCTTAAAGATTGACACCACTTTTTGCTCTCGCATCAAGATAACGTTGGATTGAGAGCCGTGCATTTTAAACAACAATGCCCAATCTGATTCGAGGTTAATGGAGAAGCTTCTTTCATTATCAAATTGAGTAACAGACACGACCTGCTTCATCAAAACATCCAGAAACAAATCGATGCTGTTTTTTTTTGCCCGATGGTAAACATTTGGAAAACTGAGGCAGCAGAGTGCGGGCTGCAAACTTGCTCTTATAAAAAATGATTGTCTCGCATTGTTGAACTCCATCACGAGTTCGTCTTTGTTTTGGCTGAAACAAGACACCAACACAAAACCTTGCAGTTGTTGGCGTAGCACTGCACTTAATTGAGCCAGGAAGAAATAGCTGTTGTGCACTAGAGTTGAAAAGTCAAACCATCATACGCCAAAGCTATGGATTTCGGCAGTTCTTTTTCAATGGATCGGTGGGTGCCCATTTTGTGACTGATGTGCGTAAAGTATGTTTGAGACGCGCCAATTTTTTTGGCAACTTCTATGGCCTCGCCTAATGTGAAGTGCGAAGGGTGGCTTTCTTTTTGAAGGGCATTGAGTACCAACACTTCGGTGCCAATCAGTTTCTCATAGGTTGCGTCAGGTATTAAGTTGGCATCGGTAATGTAACTGAAGTTGCCGATGCGAAAGCCAAGTACCGGCATCCGCAAATGCATCACCGGCAATGGAGTAATAGCGAATCCCGCGGCAGCAAAAGGGCTATCATCAATGGTGTGAAGCTGGATTTGTGGTGTGCCTGGATACTTCGTGTCTTCAAATGCATAGTAGAATTCAGTCTGCACTTGTTGCAAAGTGGCGGCCATGCCATACACAGGCATATCTTTCTGTTGCAAAAAATTGAAAGGCCGTACATCGTCAAGCCCCGCAATATGATCTTTGTGGCTGTGGGTTAGTATGATGGCGTCTAAGTTTTTGACTCGTTCGCGCAACATTTGCTGGCGAAAATCCGGGCCGGTGTCTATTACAATGGTTCTGTTATTATCTTGCACCAGCACAGAAACGCGCAATCGCTTATCGCGGTAGTCGAGTGATTGGCACACCGCACATGTGCACCCAATTACAGGCACCCCTTGCGATGTTCCCGTCCCTAATAAAGTGACTTTCAACTTAATCTAGATTTTGAACGTATGGCGAAAGAGTGAGGAGGCGATTTTGCTTTTCTCGCTACAAAACTCTTCTAGTTTTTTGCCCACCAACCGGAATCCGGTGCAAATATGGGTTGAGCTGTCAACTACCCAATATTCTTTGACTCCCGATTTCTCATACACGGTTTTCTTTTTTCCGAGGTCGAAATTTTTTGTTCCCTTTGATAAAACCTCTACGATTAGATCCGGGGCCCCATGAATACCATCCTCGCGTACTATTTCAAGGTTTTCATTTAGGATGAATACCAAGTCGGGTTGGAAGGCATTTTTGGAATTGAGAAATACGTCAATCGGTGAAATAATGTAAATGCCTTTCTTGGATTTGTTCTGATAATTGAAAAATAAGCCGGCCAACGTGCTTACTAAGCGCTGGTGTGGAGTTGACGGAGCAGGCGACATATACAATTTGTTTTCTATCAATTCACATCGAGTCCCTTCCGGTAGCATTTTAAAAACCTCCATGGCTGTTCGGGGCGGTTTTACAGCGGTGAGCATAGTTTCAATTTTCGGCTTTTACCTCCGTGGCGGTAAGTTCTTGGTACAGTTTCAGGCTTTTCTCGGTGAAGTTTGTGGTATCCAACTCCACATTTTTTAAAATGTCCAAAATCGCATTGATCTTTCCCTCCATTGTAAAAAACTTATTCACAATGATGATCTTCTGGTCCTTCAATACGCAGTATCCAGACTTAAAATTGCCTTTTTCATAGCGCAAGATATAGTCAGATTCTGCCACCAAGTCCTCCAACTTGGTCAAAAACTGATTCGTGTACTTGATCATGGTAGTGGTTGTAGTTCGTGGCCGAAAGTTACGTAAAGGTTTTGGTTTTGTCATGGGCCGGTAAGGCACATCGCTGCCAAACAATACAACGGAGAATTTTCCGTTTTTTAGCCACTGTTGGTCTTTAAATCATTTGAGTATTCCCTATTTTTGCACGCTTCTCAAAATGTCGTTGCAAGTTCAACAGCTCACAAAAATCTATGGCGGCCAAAAGGCGGTAGATAATATTTCTTTCTCCATTCAGAAAGGTGAGATTGTTGGTTTTTTGGGGCCCAACGGTGCGGGCAAGTCAACTACTATGAAGATTGCAACCACTTATTTGCCGCCTACATCAGGCAGCGTGTGGGTGGAGGGTATCAATGTAGAGGAGCGACCGATTGAGGTGAAAAAGGTTATTGGCTATCTGCCCGAACACAATCCGCTTTATCTCGATATGTTCGTGCATGAGTACCTCCAATTTGTTGGGTCAGTGTATGGCCTAAAGGGTTCAAACTTAAAAAGGCGTGTACAAGAGTTGGTAGAAATGTGCGGGCTTACGCGCGAGCAGAACAAACGCATTGAAGCGCTGTCAAAAGGTTATCGTCAGCGTGTGGGGTTGGCGCAAGCGCTCATCCATAGTCCCCAAGTTTTGATTTTAGACGAGCCTACATCCGGCCTTGACCCGAATCAAATACTGGAGATAAGAAAGCTGATCAAGGATATCAGTCGAGATAAGACCGTGATCTTCTCAACGCATATTATGCAAGAAGTAGAGGCGCTTTGCGACCGCGTGATTATCATCAATAAAGGAAAAATTGTTGCGGATGATTTGCTAGAAAACCTGTTGCGTGAGAATGCCAGCCTCGAAGAGGTGTTCCGATCATTCACTAACACTGTAGCGGCATGATTCAAGTTTTTGTCCGCGAGTTTTCGGGTTATTTAAGTTCGCTCATTGCGTACATGGTCATTGGTGTTTTTCTCACTGCCATCGGTTTGCTCACGTGGGTGTTTCCCGAAACTTCTGTTTTGGACTATGGGTATGCCGATATGGATACGTTGTTTTCAATGGCACCCTATGTGTTTATTTTTCTCATACCTGCCATTGCCATGAAGACTTTTGCGGAAGAAAAGAAGATGGGCACTTTAGAGCTATTGCTCACCAAACCTTTGACTGAAACCCAAGTAGTGTTGGGTAAGTTTTTTGCAGCGTGGGCATTGGTATTACTGGCGTTGCTACCTACTATCGTTTACTATTTTTCTGTTGCTGCGTTGGGGAACCCCGTTGGTAATATTGATACGGCAGCCGTGGTGGGCTCTTATATTGGTTTGATTTTATTGGCTGCAGTCTTCTCGGCAATAGGCTTATTGGCTTCATCGCTGACGTATAATCAGATTGTGGCGTTTATTTTAGCAGCCTTTTTTTCGTTCCTTTTTTATCTTGGTTTTGATTCCCTTTCTGCTTTTGCGGGAACGCAGGCATTATTGGTAAAGCAACTCGGAGTGCTTTATCACTATGAGTCGTTGAGCCGAGGCTTAATTGATAGCCGCGATGTAGTGTACGCCATTAGCGTAACGATTTTTTTTCTGTTGTGTACTACAGTGGTGTTGAAAAGCAGATTATGGTAGACTGGAAGAAGAGCAGAAAGGTGGGTGATCTGTTATTGCTGGCAAATGGCGCTGTAGCCTTGTTGTTGCTCAACTTGCTTACTTCATTTTATTTTTTCCGTATTGACTTATCTGAAGAGAAACGATACACGATCAAGCCTCAAACCAAGCAAGTTCTTTCCACTTTAGATGAAGAGGTATTTGTAGAAGTGTTTTTGGAGGGCGAGCTCAACGCAGGCTTTAAGCGTTTTCAAAAATCGATACACGAAACGTTGGAAGAATTTCGTATTTATTCCGGCAACAAAGTGAGTTTTGTTTTCACCGACCCCAACCAAGCCAAAGGCGAAAAAGCCCGTAACGAATTCATGAGCGAGCTCAGCTCAAAAGGCATCAGCCCAATGAATGTGATCGAAAACAAAGATGGGCAACGCATCGAGAAGTTTGTGTTTCCGGGTGCATTGGTGTCGTATGGCGGGTTTGAAACGGGCGTCATGCTATTGAAGGGTAACCGCGCACAGGGTTCGAAAGAGGCATAGAATCAGTCAATCGAAAATGTGGAATATGTGTTGGCAAATGCCATTTACAAATTGAGCAACAACAATCGTAAGAAAGTTGCGTTGGTGCGCGGCCATGGCGAGCTAGACAGTCTTCAGATTGCCAGTTTCAATAACGCGCTGCTGGAACAGTACGATGTTTTCAAAATGGATCTTTCCGCCAAGCCCAATATCGGTAATTACGATGCACTGATTATTGCCAAACCGCGAACTGAGTTTTCAGAACCCGACAAGTACAAACTTGACCAATACCTAATGCGCGGTGGCAAAATACTTTTTTTGCTCGATCGTTTAGATGCCAATATGGACAGTGCCTCTAGCGACAACTATTTTGCCTTTCCCTACAACCTTAACCTAGAAGATCAACTCTTCCGCTATGGCGTCCGCATCAATCCAGACTTGGTGCAAGATCGTGTAAGTGGTAAATACCCCGTGGTGGTGGGCAATGCAGGTGGCCGTCCGCAATTGATGCAATTGGACTGGCCGTTTTTTCCTTTGATCAACCAATATGCCGATCATGCTATTACGCGAAACTTGGATGCTGCCCAAACAAAATTCATCAGCAGTATCGACACGGTAAAGGCTACTGGTGTGAGAAAGATTCCGTTGTTCTTCTCTTCACCTTATTCTCGTAAGCTCCTCGCTCCAGTAAAAGTTGGCGTCAATGATTTACGCAAGCAGATTCGCGAAGGTAGTTTTAACGCAGGCGCAATACCAGTAGCCTATTTGTTGGAAGGCAAATTCACATCGTTGTTCACCAACCGTTTTGCACCAGGTGGCGTAGATACAGTTGGTTTTGTAGCGAAAAGTCTAAACACCAAGTTGATTGTAGTGGCCGATGGCGACCTCGCCAGAAATGATGTAAACCCAAGGCAAAGCGAGCCGCAGACTTTGGGCTATGATCCGTTTACCCGGTATACGTTTTCCAATCAAGACTTGCTGTTGAACATGGTGGCCTACCTTACCAACGAGAATGGATTAATTGCCGCACGCAACAAAGAAGTGAAAATCAGGCCGTTGGACAAACAAAAAATCCGAGACGAAAGAACGTATTGGCAAGCGGTGAATATTCTGTTGCCGTTGATTGCCCTGGCGTTATTCGGAGTTGTTTGGACGTACGCACGCAAGAAAAAATATTCTTCATTTTTGACGGAAGGTTGATGCTCCAAAATCGCAACATAAAATTGTTTATTTCATTAGCGGTGCTTGGTGCTGCCACGGTGTTTGTGCTCGTGTTTGGCTTTAGAACTGCGTCAGAGATTGATAAACAACTGTTTAAAGTTGCAGACCAAGCAGAGGTGAGTGAAGTTCAGTTTACCTCGGCCAAAGATACGTTGCGTTTAAAATACGATGGAGCCAAATGGTTGGTCAACGGCAAAGAGGCGGACCGCCAGTTGATAAAAGTTTTTTTTGCTACCATCCTACAGGCCGAACCCAAGCGCAAAGTCGCGCCATCGCTGGTGGATAGTTTGCAAAAGTTAAATGCGGCAGTCAAAATCACGTTAAAGAAGGACGGAGAGCAATTGAAAGAGTATTTTGTGGTTGGCAACCCTGCCCAATCAGAAACCTATTTCTACTTTGAAGGAGGTGATTGGTATGTGGTTACCATTCCGGGCTACCGCGTTTATGTAGCGTCTATTTTTGAATTGACCGAGAATGACTGGCGCGAGAAACGCATTTTTAATTTCAATTGGCAGAACTTTAAGTCGTTGCACGCCTCATTTCGAGGTCAAGCAGCCGAAGATTTCACCATCACCGCGCAAAAGCAATACATTTCCATAGATGGCATGGA
>JBJTHA010000112.1:0-15307 GCA_046094265.1 Cytophagales bacterium | reverse complement strand
TTCCTTTCTGGTGATTTTAGGAATGGTTACTTCTTTGCCCATAACACGGCCTCTGCTTATGCCTGTAATCGATTGGCCGACCGGAAATTTTTCCATCATCTCTTTTCCTTGTGCTGAGTTGAATCGTATTAAAAAAGTTCTTTCGCCATCTCGAACAGTCATTAACTCGTAAGCAATGCCATACGAAATATTATAACTGACAATCGTTCCTTTGAAAGGGTGCTGTTCAACTATCCTTTTAACTTGGGCATTGAGGCGTGGGAAAATCGCTAACCACAGAAATAGGCATAATATCAATTTTTTCATTGCTTTTTTTCAACAATACTCGGTAAGCAGTATTAGTTCGAGCTAAAGTTGAACTTAATTTTTCTTAAGCCCGTTTTTGTTAACTTTCCTTCTCATGAACTTCCTCGCCCATCTCTACCTCTCTGGCAATAACCCGCAGCGCATGTTGGGCAATTTCATTGGTGACTTTGTGCGCGGTCGCGACCTAGTGGCTCAGTTTGGTGTAGCCATTGCACAAGGTATTGAACTGCATCGCGCGATTGATGAATATACCGATAAACACTTGATTGTAAAACAAAGCAAAGACCGACTCCGACCCAAGTATCGCCACTATGCGCCCGTTATCGTGGACGTATATTACGACCACTACCTCGCCAACTTATGGAACAATTATCACTCCCAGCCCTTGGCCGACTAGGCACAGGCGGCCTATCAGTTGATTGAAAAAAACGAGGCCATCGTTCCCCAGCAAGTAAAAAACATGATGCCCTACATGATGAAGGGCAATTGGCTGCTGAACTACGCCAGCATTGAAGGAATCAACCGAGCGCTCACTGGACTATCCAGACGTACGAGTCACGTCTCGCACATGGAAGAAGCTGCCGAAGATTTGCGATTGTACTATCCCGAATTCAAAATTGAGTTTGAAAAGTTTTTCACAGAGTTAAAGAATTTTTGCGAGGATTGGATTAGTGTTCGGACTTAGGTATCGAGGTTTGAGTCGGTAGGCTAGTCGGTTAGACTAAGACTTCATTTTCAAATCTTCAAATCGACCCATTTTCAAATCACTCAAATCAATACCCAACAGCATCATTTACTATCTTTGCCTCATGGTAAACGATCCCGAACTAAACGGAAAATACTTGGGCACCATTAGTGCCGATTTTATAAAAATATCTGACACACTCAAAGAAGCTTCCTACCAAATCCGCAAAGCAGGTTTTGACTACCCGATTTTTGCCATCTCCAAAGAGGTGATTCCCATTGGACAATTGTTGGTCGATAAACTTTCGTTGGGCCTCGACTGGAATTATTTCGCTTCGTTCCTCAACGAATTTCAGCAGCGCGAATTAGTGGCCGAAGACCGCACCGAAGATTTTAAAAATACCTACAAAGACCCTGATGAGTTTTGCTGCTTATTTGTGGTGGACAAAGAGTTTACGAATTTTGTTTTTATTCCGTATCCGGAGGATTGACTAGAATTACCACGGCCAAATCAAGTAAATCACAAAAATCAATCTTATCTCAAATGCGGGCAAGTTTAATTAATTAGCCTCTGATCTTTTTTATGTGCCATCATGGTTAAAAATGCCTCCAGCCTTGCGCTTTCAGCGGAACAATAGTTTCTTGTTTCGTCACCATCACATTTTGGTTCGCATCATTATGCGTGTGGCCAATAAAATGAATGTCGGGGTGGTTTTTTAGTTTTTCAAAATCGCTAGGCTTGATAGTAAAGAGCAATTCGTAATCTTCCCCACCGTTTAGCGCACAAGTAATTGGATCTAGTTTAAACTCAATGGCCGTTTCAAATGCCATACTATCAATTGGCACCTTGTCTTCAAAAATTTTAATGCCCAAGCCCGAGGCACGGCTGATGTGAAAAAGTTCCGATGCCAACCCGTCCGAAATATCAATCATGGAAGTAGGCACAATATTTTGCTCAGCCAACTCATGCACCACGTCCATGCGGGCCGATGGTTTTAATTGTCGGCCCACCAGGTATTCATATTTTTCGAGTTCGGGTTGCATTTCGGGGTTTGTCAAAAATACTTGCTTCTCGCGCTCCAACACTTGTAAGCCCAAGTATGCCGAACCCAAATCGCCCGTTACACAAATAATATCGCTCGCTTTGGCGGTACTGCGCAGCACTACTTTGTCTTTTGGCGCTCTGCCGAGTGCGGTAATCGAAATCACCAAGCCCGCAGCCGATGAAGTGGTATCGCCACCCATTAAGTCCACGCCATAATCTTCGCACGCAGCTTTAATGCCGCTGTAGAGTTGTTCAATCGCCTCCACCGAAAACCGATTGCTTATAGCTAAGCCAATCGTGATTTGCTCTGGCTTACCATTCATTGCGGCAATGTCGCTCACGTTCACCGCCACCGCTTTGTAGCCCAAGTGCTTCAGCGGCACGTAGCTCAAATCAAAGTGAATGCCTTCCAGCAACATGTCAGTGCTTACCAACAGCGCGCCTGCGCCTCCATCAATAACGGCCGCATCATCGCCTATGCCAACTACAGACGTAAGGTTTTGCGCAGAAAATTGTTTTTGTATTCGGTGAATGAAGCCAAATTCTCCAAGGCTGGCCAGTTCGGTGCGTGTTTCATCCATAAGGTAATGTCAATTGGTCGGGTGTTGCTGTCGTTTGACTGGCAAAAGTACGATTTGCAGCCCACACCTTTTAATAATTGCCTAAAGGGCAGGCCTGATAATTTGATATTTTTGCATGTACCTAGTGCAAGACATTTTAAACCGGTACAACGAATGATTAAATTATACACTGACGGTGCTGCGCAAGGCAACCCCGGCCCGGGGGGATATGGAACCATTTTGAAGTATGGCTCTCACGAAAAAGAATTGTCGGATGGTTTTCGTTTGACTACCAACAACCGGATGGAACTGCTGGCGGTGATCGTTGGGCTAGAGGCAATAAAAAAGGAAGGTCTGCTCGTCACCATCTATTCTGATTCTAAATATGTGGTGGACTCGATAGAAAAGGGATGGATTTGGAATTGGCAAAAGAAACCAGACTTCGCCAAAAAAGCGAACCCCGACTTGTGGCAACGGTACATCCCCTTACACCATAAATTCAAACCGAAATTTGTGTGGATCAAAGGGCATGCGGGGCATCCGGAAAACGAGCGGTGCGATCAGTTGGCTGTGGCCGCTGCCGAAGGAAAGTCATTAAAAGTAGATGCAGTTTACGAAATGAGTACGGAGTAGTAGAAGCACAACGTACAATCGAAGCTATTTGGCCCATTCTAAAGTTCGCTCCACTGCTTTTTTCCAATTGGCATAAAGTCGTGTGCGTGTACCTTTATCCATTGCCGGTGAAAACTTTCTTTGGATTTTTCTATTTGTTACAATGTCTTGTTTTTCCCATAGTCCGATTTGAATGCCCGCCAAATAAGCAGCGCCCAACGCGGTGGACTCAATCACTTGCGGCCGCTCTACATCGCTCCCCAAGATATCGGCTTGAAATTGCATGAGTACATTATTGGCGCAAGCACCTCCGTCTACTTTTAATGTTGAGAGCGTGATGCCAGCATCTTCTTGCATGGCATTCAAAATATCTTTGGTTTGATAGGCGAGCGATTCTAAAGTGGCTTTGATGATGTGGTCTTTGCCGGTGTCGCGCGTCAACCCGAAAATCGCGCCACGGGCATACATGTCCCAATAGGGTGCGCCCAATCCCGCGAAAGCGGGAACCACATACACTTCGTTTGAACCTAAAGCCTTGGCTGCGAAATATTCCGAATCTTTGGACTGGTCTATCAAATGTACGCTATCCCGTAGCCATTGGATGGCAGCGCCCGCTATGAAAACGCTTCCTTCCAATGCGTACTCTACTTTTCCGTGCAGCCCCCAGGCGATGGTGGTGATCAAACCATTTTTGGAGGAGAAGATTTTTGAACCCGTGTTCATCAACATAAAGCAACCCGTGCCATAGGTATTTTTCGCCATGCCGGGCTCAAAACATGCCTGACCAAACAAAGCAGCTTGTTGATCGCCAGCTACCCCAGCAATCGGAATATTGGTTCCATCAAATGACCAATCGCCAAAATGGTGAGCAGATGGTTTTACCGATGGCAACATGCTTATGGGAATGTTCAACTCTGTAAGCATTTTTTTGTCCCACTCCAAAGATCGAATATTAAAGAGCATGGTGCGCGAAGCATTGGAGTAATCCGTGACATGGCTCTTTCCGTTGGTCAGCTTCCAAATAAGCCAAGTGTCGATAGTGCCAAAGAGTAACTCACCTCGATCTGCTTTTGCACGCGCGTTGGGTACATTGTCCAGAATCCATTTTACTTTGGTTCCACTGAAGTAAGAATCGATTACCAGGCCAGTAGTATCGCGCACATACTGACTCAACCCTTTTGACTTCAGTTCTTCGCAACTAGGAGCCGTGCGTTTATCCTGCCAAACGATGGCATTGTAGACAGGCTTGCCTGTTGTTTTCTCCCACACCACTGTAGTTTCACGTTGGTTCGTGATACCAATGGCAGCAATGTTAGAAGCTGGCACATTATTCTCCGCAATCACTTTTTTTAACACCTCCAATTGTGTACCCCAAATCTCCTCGGGGTCATGCTCTATCCAGCCCGACTGCGGGAAAATTTGCGTGAACTCTTGTTGTGCAATGGCAACTAACTCACCGACTTCGCTGAACAAAACTGCGCGTGAGCTAGTAGTGCCTTGATCGAGTGCAATAATGTATTTGGTCATATGCTAAAACCGATGTTACTAGTCGTTTCTCTTTCTACCTGTTTATTCATTGCTGCCTAAAAAATAAACTGAATGAAGTGGAAGCATATTTTTATCTTCATCTGTCATTCTATTGTAAAACTCTTGCCACAAGTCAATAAAATTGTCTATGTCTAGTAACTTTATGTGTCTGTGGCTTTCTCTTGCAGAACGTTCTGCTTCAGAAGTAAATGTCCCTGAAGTCACAAATAAGCCGATGTCGCCATCTTTATTTAAAAGTCCTGTTAAGCTACGAATATCGTCAACTGGAACTGATGCGTCTGGTCTATGCTTTACTTGAACTTTAAGTCTCGGAGCTGTCGCACCTAATGGGTCATTGTAAGCAACAATGTCTAATCCACCATCTTTCCCTTTTGGAGAAATAAATGGTGTATGGTATTTCATTGCTCTCAATAAAGCGGCAACCATATCTTGAAATTCATAAGCATTCTTGCTTTTAATAAAATCTTTAATTCCAGCAATAGCTTGTTCTTCTAACAAGTCAAGATTAGCTTTTTGAGTTTGAGTTTTATTTTCTTCAAGTTCTGTTGGTTCGTCTTCTGTGTCTGTTTCTTTACCTTTTTTTGATTTGTTCTCTTTATTGTCGGCAGCCCAAGTTCTGTATAGTTGAGAAGCTGTCTCAAGTAACTTTGCTGGACCAAGTTTTATGGCTTTTTCTCCTTCTTCTGTCAAATACCAAACTCCCTTATTCTTCCTTAAAAACCCTGCCTTTATTCCGTCTATAGTATAAAAGTGAAGTATAGATTCCCAACGAATATAACCTGTCTTTTCATAAACTTGCTTCTCCCATTCAGTTAGTTCAACTGTCTCTCGGATTTTGTCGATAACTTGTTTGCCAGACAACTGTCCACCTTCTTCTTTTAAAATTTTAAAAGTTGCGAACAATGTCTTTGCCGCTGAACGCTTTGAAGGTGCTAATTTTTCTAAATCTTTATCCATTGTCTATTTGTAGTGGTGTCGTGTAAATGACAGGTAACGGTCAGTCAGATATAGAAAATCATAATGCAGTATTGTTTTCATCATTTCAAAAAAATGCTTTGTAAATAAACACACCTAAAACACCACCTACCATTGGGCCAACCACGGGTATCCAAGCATAGCTCCAATCAGAATTTCCTTTTCCATAAATCGGTAATATGAAATGTGCAACACGCGGTGCGAGGTCGCGCGCAGGGTTGATGGCAAAGCCTGTTGTGCCACCCAAACTCAGCCCAATGGAAATAATTAATAAACCGACTGTTATGGGCTTAAAGCCTTGCGTAACCTCGTTGGCACCCAGAAATAATAACGCTAAAATAAGCACAGCTGTGGCAACTACCTCACTGATAAAATTTGAAAAGGGGCTTCTTATTGCTGGTGCTGTACAGAACACCGCTAATTTGATACTTGCATCTGGTGTGCGGCTCCAGTGCGGTAAAAAGTGCAGCCATACCAACACGGCACCAAAAAATGCACCGGCAAATTGAGCAGCCATATACCCCACCAGTTGGCCGAACGGAAAATCTCCTTTGATGGCAAGTGAAAGCGTGACGGCCGGGTTTAAATGTGCACCACTGGTATTGCCAACAGCATAAATTGCCAGCGTAACTGCCAGCCCCCACCCCACTACAATGGTCAGCCAACCTGCGTTTTCAGATTTAGAATCTTTTAACAGTACGGATGCTACTACCCCGTTGCCAAGTAAAATAAGTAACATCTTTCCGAAAAATTCTGCGGTATATGCGTTCATAAACATCTAAGTTAATGTGTAGAATTTGTATTCGATTTGAAGTCGCCCGTTGGCTTTGATTGAATAAGCAACGTTGCGGCAGCGGCCAACAAAAGCAAAATTCCTGCAAACATCACCGCATAAGAAGAATTATTGCCTAAAAAATTTTTCAATATGTAGCCAAAGGTAGCAGTCTGTAATAACATGGGTATCACAATCATCATGTTAATAATGCCCATATACACCCCGTATCGCTCTTTTGGAATTTGCCCTACTACTAATAGATATGGGATGCCCATCATGCTTGCCCAACCAATGCCGAAACCCGTAATGGCTGGGAACAACAGGTATTTATTTTCTATCATTGAAAAGGCAATGAAGCCAACACCAGCAAATACAAGGCAGCTAAAATGAACAATTTTGGGTGACGTTTTTTTCACCATCCACACCAACACAAACGCAGTTAAAAAAGTAACGATATTGTACCAGCCATTGACAAGACCTGTCCAGCTAACGGCCTCTTCATATAAGGCTGGATTTCCATTCGGACTTGTTTTCCAAACCGACCAAGCAATACTTTTGGAAGAGTTCTGCCAATAGCAGAACAAGGCATACCATTGAAACAAATATACGAGTGCCAGTTGCCACATTACCTTAGGCATTTGCACAATGGCTTGCGGGACTTCTTTGAAGGGTAGCCACATCGAAAATGGCTGGGATCGCATGCGCGTCAATTCGTCCTCTGTAGGTGGAATTTCGGGAGTGGTGCGCATACTCCACCAAATGGTGCCAATCGAACAGACTGAACCCAAAAAAAACGAGGCGAAAACCCAATTAGGGATCGCACCCGTTTTGCCAACGATGATGAGGGGAAATCCAAATAGCGAAAGATTTGCGAGGGTCTGGCCAAGGCCTGTGAAGAAACTCTGCGTTTGAAACCCAGTGGCTCGTTGGTCATCATTTAATTTATCGGCAATAAATGCGCGGTAAGGTTCCATGGCGGTGTTATTACCCACATCCAAAATCCAAAGCAAGCCAGCGGCCATCCATAACGAACTGCTAAACGGGTAAAAGAACAAACAGATGCTGCACAAAATTGCCCCGATAAAAAAATACGGCTTGCGTCTGCCAAACCGTGGGCTCCAAGTTTTATCGCTCAATGCACCGATAATGGGTTGTACCAGCAAGCCTGTGACGGGACCTGCCGCATTCAACCAAGGAATTTCCTCTGGGCTTGCACCCAAAAAATCATAGATCGGATTAACAGCACTCTGCTGTAAGCCAAAACTATACTGGATTCCGAAAAACCCAACGTTCATGTTGATAATTTGGGAGAAGGTGAGGTAGGGTTTTTGAGCCATCGTTTCGCGTTAACGAGGGAAGTTGGCAAAACCCCCAATAAGAAACAAGTGGTTATGCTGAACCTTGCTTTCTTATTTGTTAAGTTCAGACTATTTGGTGGGTTAAAGCACGGCCAAAGCACAAAGTTTTCATTTTCGTGGCTATCCAAATAGGTGTACCTCAAGCCTATCAAATAAGTCTGCGCGGGAACCATGTAATTCACCCAAACTCTTTTCTAAAGCTCAGAATGATGGGAGGAGATATTTTCAAAATTTTGCTACTGATGGCCTAGGGTTCAGTCGTTGTCTTGCACAAACCACTGGTGGTGAATTTTTAAGGATGAAAAAAAAGCTATTGAAACTTAGATAAACAAAAATTAGAGTTGCAACCCTCATCATCTGGCGAGGTTTTCTAACATCGTTCAAAGGAAAACGATAGATGAAAAATCGTTTCCAAATTAATAATTCCTGAGACGTGGAGCTGCAGGGAATCGAACCCTGGTCCAGAGAAGATGAACGTGTACGTTCTACATGCTTAGTTGACTTTGATTTTGGTGAACATCAAGGCAGGCAACAGCCTCAAACGTTCCTTAGTTGCTGTTTTCTTAACGAACCTGCGCAACACAAGCCCGTCCAGTTTATGCTATCGACACCGCGATTCCACACCCGCCAAACGATAAGTGTGGGCGATGATGGCCTTTCGCTTCTTAAGCGAAACAAGCTGAATCTAACATATCGTCAGATTAAGCAGCCATGGCGTAAGTAGTTTCGCCACGTAAGTTATGGGGCTATCTTTCAAGGCTCTCACCCCACGAGCCTGCATGCTGGCTTACACCTCCACGCATCCTGTCAAAACCGGTCAGCCCCAGTTAATAAACAAACGAATTGGTTTTACTAGCTTCACAAATTTACGGGAAAAACAGTTTGATAAAAACAAGACTTTGATAAATAGCTAAATTATGCATTAGAATGCAACAATATAACAGTTTCAGTGACGAATGCCTCTGATTGGTAGGGTTTCTTCGTCTTGGAACTCTTTCGCAAACTTGTCAATGACAGACTTTAATGTGCCGCAACGCTTTACCAGCGTAGGTCAACTCCCCATCAAAAACTACATTCCAAACACCTGATTCAATACACCTGCCAAACGTATACCGGCCTGCAATAGGCGATGCTCAACGATAGCTAGATTCTTAAAAGAATATTTGTAACCCAAATTACCATCGCCAATGGAATATACTTGTTTGCGGTAACTCATAGATTCAATTGCCCAATCGCGCACCGAAGCTTTTTGCCAAGCGGCAACAGTTGCTTTGTCGGCCTGGCCTAGCGCATTGGCCAATTCGGTATAGCTCAGTTTGGTTTCGTCTATCATGTTGCTATCCCACACACTGTGCAAGTTAGTGTCAGTGCGTGCCCATTTCACACGCACGCTGTTTCCACCACGATCATCGCAACAGCCTACATGCAAAGGTTGATGAATATCGCCCACCAAATGCACAATCATTTTTACGTATTCTGCTTGTTTCTCATGATCTAACTTCTCATATTTCAACTCTTTTATCAGTCGCTCAAGTGTCTTGATCACGTCTCCGTTGGGGTTTTTAAATGATTCTTCGTATGTCTTACCATTCTCTATGGTCACCCAATGCCAATCGGTCGTGTAGTTGTAGGTAGAATCAGAACGAATCTCATCCATCCAAGTGCTGACCATGGCTAACGACTGCTGACCTAACAACTTTTTAATTTTCTTTTTCGCTTTGCTGTTCAAGTAGCGCTCAGCAATCAGGCCAGTGGCGCGGTGACCGGTAACGCCCCAGCCAAACGAATAAACACAAATTAAGAGTGCGCAACAAGAAACAACCGAACGTCTCATAAACCATTAAAATTTTAATTTACAAAGATGAACATTGAAGAATGCACATCAAACATCAAAGACAAATTAAATCCCTAAATTTGAATTATGTCCGTATGGAAAAAAACGTAAAACTCTCAGCAATTTTAGTAGCCAATCAGCTTGACATCAAAGGACTAAAAACGTTTTTCGATGTGAAGGCAGCCTATGACTCCTCTACCGAATTGATGTACAGTTTCGGAAATGACCGCTACCAGCATTTCTTTAACTACGGGGTCATCGTGTTTGCCAGCCATTCCGAAGAAGAGATCAAAATTGCTGTTAAGTCTATTCAGCCGTATTTAAAAGACCCCAATACCAATTGGCTGCGCGATGACCACGAAATAAGTGTGCAGCCCGGGGATATGGAATTTGATTTCGACCAACTTGTTGTCGATCATTTGGACACAAAGGTGATGCGGATTGCCATGTTTAACCTAGCTCAGTCGGTAGCGCTGGACTGCTATCACTCGGTATCTGAAAATCTGCTGACAGAAATTAAAGGCTTTACCCGAGACTTGGAGGCAACCGGCAAGCTAAGCATCGGCAGGCGCGAGATGATAAAGTTTATTGGTAAAGCATTGAACACTCAAAACGACATTGCCGACAATATTTACATTTTTGATGCGCCAGACCAAGTATGGGACGATGAGTATTTAGATCGCTTACACAAAGGGCTAATGAAGCATTTTGACCTGC
This sequence comes from Cytophagales bacterium, assembly GCA_046094265.1. Taxonomy (GTDB): domain Bacteria; phylum Bacteroidota; class Bacteroidia; order Cytophagales; family Cyclobacteriaceae; genus ELB16-189. The sequence continues at coordinate 4,893 of JBJTHA010000112.1, read as the reverse complement.
GGGTACGTTTTAGCGAAATAGAATACACGTTACGAATTATTGAGGACAACCTTAGCGTTTTCCGCGAGATTTCGCATCAACGAGAGAGCAGCATTTTGGAATGGATTATTATTGCGTTGATCTTAGTGGAGGTGGTGAATTTGTTCGTAGATAAAATACTTCAATAGGGTCTGCTGAAAAAGTCAAAGAAAAACGAAATTTTTGAAAAAGATACCCTTATCGAAGTTAGTGGCATAGCGAGTTCCCATAACAAGTCTAGCCTGTATTGCTGATTACGTAATCTTGGTTCGCAACAGAGCGTCATACAGACTCAACTGATTAACTTAACCAAGTTGAATACCGGAACAATTGTTGTAACATAGGATTCTCTCCTAGGCATACCTAGAATGCATGCAATAACTTGACCGGAGGTGTGCAATCACTCATTGTGTAATTTGACAATGAAAATCAATAACTTAAACGTATTAACAACAAAAAGCCCCACGAGTTGCGAGGCTTCTGCTCCTCCTGATGGACTTGAACCATCGACCCTCTGATTAACAGTCAGATGCTCTAACCAGCTGAGCTAAGGAGGAATATTTTGAGGTGCAATAATACGGCATCGCGAAACAATTATCAACACTCAACGCAAACATTTTATGATGAAAAAGAAATCCGCCCAATAGGGCATTGCGTCTATCCGACAATTAAAGAAGTGCTCGGTGCGATTTGTGTCGCTAAGTGACGTATTGGGGGATACTGGCAGCGATTTACGCTCCGATTGGCACATACGTGGCAGAAAACTAAATTTTATTCGGGCGAGGTAGCGCGTGCGGTGGACTACTATCAAGGGCACTTTCTGTTCGTTAAAAGTTTGCTAATTAATATTGCTGAATTGGTACTCAGTGCTTCGTTGGTTACTGGTTGGTTGTTCTGTTTCCGCAAGTTAAAACGGCTAAATGCAGGAATGTGGAACGCTACCAGCAAGCAATTGCCCATCATTGTGGATGTGCCACTGTGCGTGGGCGGATTTTTTACCTTGGTACATGTGGGCTACGGTTACTACAACTTGGTGGCCACATCCGTGCTGCCGCTTTAAGGGCCGTTGTTAATCAATGCAAGTTCCAATTTTTATGAAAAGGTACGATACCTCGGTTATTCCAAGTTGGTAGCAGGGGTATCAGCCGCCATCTTTCCGGGGTTTGGGCTTCATTTTTGAGCTGTTGGTTTTGGTTTATTGCATATTTTGTTTTGCAGCCTGATGTCTACGGAGCACTATCGGCAACGGATAATGTGAAAAATTCATTCGAAAATCTGGATAAAATTTTAAAGTTGCGGCTACAGATTATTTCTGTGATAGCCGCCAAAGAATCGTACAAATAATGTTTGATTGATGCGTTTGACAATGCCGGGGCCCTCGTAGATAAAGCCCGTGTAGAGTTGTATCAAATCAGCACCTGCCTTTAGTTTTACTATTGCATCTTCAGCAGACATCACACCGCCCACGCCAATAATTGGATATTCCTTTCCCAGCTTTGCACGTAAAAGCGAAATCACTTCATTCGATCGTTTGGCCAACGGCTCACCACTCAGCCCACCATTGCCAATACTCTTTAAATCCCTTTCGGTTGTCTTGAGTCCATTGCGCGCGATTGTCGTGTTGGTGGCAATCACACCATCCGTTTTGGTATCAAGCAAAATCTCAACAATATCTTGCAACTGTGTATCAGTTAGGTCGGGCGCAATTTTCAGCAAAACAGGTTTCGGTTTCTCTTTCGCCTCACTCAACGCCTTTACTCCGGCCAACAATTTTTTAAGCGGCTCTTTTTCCTGCAACTCACGCAAGCCTGGCGTATTGGGCGAACTCACATTCACCACAAAATAATCAACATATGGATACAGCGCCTCGAAACACTTTGCGTAATCATCAAATGCACTTTCGTTGGGCGTGGTCTTGTTTTTGCCAATGTTGCCTCCAACAATTACTTGCGCTTTCCTTTTTTTTAATCTATGTACAGCAGCATAAACACCTCCGTTGTTGAACCCCATTCGATTAACTAGGCCACCATCTGCAGGCAAGCGGAATAACCTGGGTTTTTCATTACCCGGCTGTGCTATGGGTGTAAGCGTACCTATTTCGATGAAACCGAAACCAAAACAGGCAAGTTCATCAATCAGTTTAGCGTCTTTATCGAAGCCTGCTGCCAAGCCCACCGGGTTGTTAAAGGTAACTCCAAACAAAGTTTTTTTTAATGATTTTTCCTGTACCACATAAAACCGCGTGAGCATCAACTTGATGCCAGGCAGTTGGCAAACTGACTTTAAGAAATTAAAAGTAAAATGGTGAATAGCCTCAGGATCGAATAAAAACAGCAACGGCCGAATAAGCAATTTATACATGTCACTTTCTCTTGCGCTTGGGGGCGCGACCAAATTTCTTAAAACCGCGTTCTACAATAGCATCAATCATTCTTTCGCCTTCATCTGTTGCCATGTTGGCCGTAGAGTTAATCCGCCAGATCATGTTATTGTTTTTATCATTAAGGTCTATGATGAGACTTGATTGTCGGTACTCCTGCATGATGCTGTTGTTGGCGTCTTGCCCGGGTGTGAGGGGCACCGGACCAACCCTCGCAATGTCCGATCGAGACAAAGTTCCGGCTGCATAGGTGATAATAAGGTCGGCCGAAGAATCATTTTTCTTCAATCCCTTCAAGTTCAATTCTTCGGTGATGGCAGCCACAATCCATCTATTCAAATCCTCATCAGAAGTTTTCTTCTGGTCTTCGGGAGTGATAATCTGGCTTTCGCCAAACCGGAATGTCTTGTATTGAGAGAAATCCCCCTTTTTATCGTACACTACTTCAATGGATTGAGCTTTAGCCAAAGATGTAACAGCCAACAGCGTAACAAACAGGGTGCGATTCATGCAACAAATTTACATTAAGTAGGGCACAAAACAGAACAAAAAAATACAATAAGCAGCACGTTTTTCGCATGTTAATTTCGTGGATGAAATTGTTGTACTACTTGCCGCAAATAATCGCGGTCTAAATGGGTATAAATTTCAGTGGTGGTAATGGATTCATGCCCCAGCATCTCTTGTACGGCTCGTAAATCGGCACCGCCTTCAATCAAATGCGTAGCAAAGGAGTGACGAAAGGTATGAGGACTGATATTCTTCTTCAACCCTATTTTAGCAGCCAATGCCTTGATGATCAAAAAGACCATCACGCGCGTCATTTTTTTTCCCGAACGGTTTAAAAAAACATAGGTTGAAAAAGTTTCAATTTTTGGAACATGTACACGAATCTCTTCGATATAGATCTTCAGATACTTTAGTGCCTCGCGGCCAACGGGAACGAGGCGTTCCTTATTGCCTTTGCCAATCACGCGCAAAAAACCAATATCAGCATTTACGTTGGCCAGCCGCAAGTCAATTAATTCAGACACGCGCAACCCTGAGCTATATAACATCTCTAGCATAGCCCTATTGCGGCCGCCTTCGGGCGTGGAAAGGTCAATAGCGGCAAGCAGTTTTTCAATCTCAATGTAATCTAGCGTATCGGGTAGCTTTCTGCCGATTTTAGGGCCTTCGATCAAGGCCGTGGGGTCAGTACTCATCACCTCTTCAAATATTAGAAATTTATAGAAAGCTTTGAGCCCGCTAAGAATGCGTGCCTGACTGTAGCTACTCATGCCCAAGTCGTTGATATATTCCAAAAATGATTGCAGGTGCTTGGAAGTGATCTTTAGCGGGCTAATGTCAATTTTCTTGATTTCAATAAATTGATCCAGTTTCTCCACATCGCGCACGTAGGCATCAATAGAGTTTTGTGAAAGCGATCGCTCCAACTTCAGGTAATTCTCAAATTGTTTGATGTAGGAAGACCAATTTGCCATTTTTCTTTTTCAAAAACAGGTAAAGCTAAATTTGCAATCACTAAAATCCTATCTTTCGTTCCTCAATCATTCAACCATGCGAATACAAATTATCAACGGGCCAAACTTAAACTTGCTTGGCAAGCGTGAGCCAGAAGTATACGGCTCCACCAGCTTTGACGCATTTTACGACAATTTAAAGAACAGCTTTCCAACAGTGGATATTCAGTTCTTTCAATCAAATGTAGAGGGTGAAATAATTAACCAATTACACGAGGTAGGGTTTTCTTTTGATGGCATCATCTTAAATGCCGGGGCTTACACCCACACCTCAATTGCCATTCATGATGCGATTGGCGCCATCACAACACCAGTAGTAGAAGTTCACATCTCGAATGTGTATGCACGCGAAGAGTTTCGGCACAAAAGTCTGATTACTTCAAAATGCCAAGGTCTCATTACCGGGTTTGGTCTCGAAGGATACGCGTTAGCGCTCCTCTATCTGATGAACAAAAAAAGTCAATAGTATGTAACACTTGTAACACATTTGCCGCATGGGTTCATTCTTGAATGCTCAACAATCTTTCAATCTTCTAAACTATTCCCGACATCTCCGTATATTTGCATTTCTATGTCCAGCACCGCCAGCATTGGTAAATACCGAAAGAAAAAACTGGGCAGTTACCCTTTTTTCAGCGTGGTATTCAGCATCACTTTGGCATTGTTTGTTATTGGTGTGTTTGGTGCATTAGTTATCTACTCGAAAGAGTTGGAACACACGGTGCGCGACAATGTGAAAATACAGGTGTACCTTAAAAACCAACTAACTGCCGAGCAAATAAAGCAAATAGAAAAAGCCATGGTTGCAAAACCGTTTGTAGGCAAATCGGGCAACGCCCTGCAATTCGTTTCAAAAGAAGAAGCTGCCAAAGAGTTCATTCAAGAAACGGGCGAAGACTTCAAAAAATTTCTTGGAGAAAATCCATTGCGCAACGCCTACCTCGTAAAAATTAACGAGTTCTACCATGACCC
>JBJTHA010000111.1:0-3238 GCA_046094265.1 Cytophagales bacterium | reverse complement strand
CCTCTAAAGGAGCTCTTATCAAACCCTATTTATCAAGATGTCAAAGAACAAAACTATATTCAATTAAGCTTTGATCTATTTTAACTGGACACTAATGACAGGAAATATGTATTTAAGTGCACATAATATCGACTCAACCGGTGATAAGGGGTTAAAAACTCCTTCAATTCAATTTGTTATGACATCCCTTGGATGTGTTAAAGACAACCGAAAGCAAATATTGTTAATCTTCAATAGCGTTAGACCAAGAAGGTTCTAGAATTAACGGCTTTAATAAGTTTTCTAAAGGTTCAGTTCGAAACTCTAAAGTTGAGATTGAATTTAAAACTTTTTTATAGCGTAACCTGCCGACTGGATACTGCCCACTGCCTACTTACTTATTAAATTCCCTACTTTTATCCAATAACAAACTAAGCTGTTCAGCTTCTTGTGGGGTGAGGTTCATGACCGCGCTATCCGTTTCATCCATTTTCTTGTCTATCTCCTGCAACAAGCCAAGGCCCTTTTGCGAAATCATTACATCTGCTGCCCGCTTATCGTTAGGGCAGGGTGTTTTTTCAATGAGGTTTTTGGTGAGCAGGCGATCCAACAACCGCGATACGTCTGAATTTTTATCGATCATGCGCGATTTAATTTCAGCACCAGAAATTTTTTTGGGGTACTGCCCTCGCAGAATACGTAATATGTTAAACTGTTGGTTGGTGATCTCGTAGGCCTTGAAGAAAGAGGCATTTTTATCCAACAACCAATTAGCTGTGTAGAGCAGGTTGATTACAGCTTTTTGGTGAGCATTTCTGAATTTGGCTTGTTTTATCTCTTCTTCAATCTTCATAAAACAAATCCATAGCCCGATTGAGGCTATGGCTTTTTAAATGTACTAATTTTTTAAGCAGCTTTGTTCAATTCGATTTTTCAGACGATTTCCACCTCATCGCCCACAATCAAACCACCGCCCTCTAAGGCCTTGTTAAACTTCAAACCATAGTCTTGACGATTCAACTTGCCAGAGAATTTAAAACCTGCTTTCTCGCCACCAAATGCTTTTACTTTGCCACCGTAGGTAACATCAAAAGATACTGCCTTGGTTACATCGCGGATCGTCAAGTCACCCTTCAATACATACTTGCTTCCTTGCTTTACCAGCGTGCCTTTAAACTTCATTTCAGGGAACTTCTCTGCATTGAAGAAGTCGTCTGATTTCAAGTGGCCATCGCGCTTTTCGTTGTCCGTGAAAACCGAAGCGGTTTTTGCGGTGAACTCTACACTCGCAGCGTTGAAATCATCTGTAGTTGAAGATACCTTTACATCAAAATCTTTGAAGTTACCGGTGGTTTCTGAGACAACCATGTGCGCCACACTAAAGCCAACGCTCGAGTGACCCTTGTCAAGGCCCCAGTTAGTTTGTGCTGATGCAGCTACTGCCACCAGCATGGCAAATAAAAATGTAAATTTTTTCATATGTGTTTAATGATTTGACTGCAAGTATAACGGAAGTCGTCAAATATATGTTTAAACATGTATTATCCTTTTGTTAATAAGCTGATTATCAGAAACTATAAATTTAGCCAGTAGGTAAATTTCAACACAATGGCCCTCAGTTTTGGTTGCCAACTGGTGTATTGAATGTTTTCCCGAACCTCGTCAGAGGCAAAGTAGTTATCGGTATAAGAAATGAACAAGTCAGAAACCGGGCGGAAACGCCATTGCAGGCGCGAGTTGATGTTTACGTTATTGATTTGGTTGTTGTATTGTACAAACGTGGTCCAAAATAGGCTTCTTGAGAATGTAAAGTCAAATCTGGGGCCAACCAAAATCAGATCAACACTACGGTAAGGGGCGGGTAAATTGATTTTATTGTAACTGAAGTTGAGTGAGAACACTGCATACGGCTGTGCGCGATAGTTAACTGTTCCTGTTAAATTGATACGATTGCCATTAAAATATCCACCTGACCGCGTGTTAAGGTCAAAAAAGAACTTGCGTCTAGCATCAGAGATATAGCTTGCTACCACTACATTATTAGTGTAATCTGTGCCTGAAGCTAGTTGAGTACTATTGGTTTGTGTAGGGTCGAAGGCCGAAAAAAGATAGACAAACTCTTGGCGTAAGCGGATGTTAAATTGAGCCGTATTTTGAAACCGAATGCGGTACATGAAGTTATAATCGTAATCGGTAATGCCATATTTCTCGTTGCCAATCACATCAAAATCAAACCCAGGACCATGGCTGTTTACCACGCGCGACTTCGGGTAAAAATTATACCATATAGTGGGTGCCAGTCGCAAATAATCTTTTCTTCTGGCAAAGCCAACTTCGGGATTATAGTTGGCGCCAATATTCATGGCAGTGCCTGAAATGTCCCATCGCAGAGTGTTGTACGCCAGGCGTGCCGACATGGCAAATGCAGAGTCTTTTTGTATATCGCTGATGGAGCGATGGTAATAGAATTTTCCATTCCATCGGTTGTCGCGGCTGGCCAAATTGTAGTCAAAGCCAATTACGCGGTTGAATTTTTGCGGGCTCACCAGAAAATCGCCACCCACACTGTCTTGAAAGGCTTGTTTGTTGATGAAGATCATGCCAATGTTAGATCTCGCAAAAACTTTTCGTTGGAAAGTGGCAACCGTGTAATTGGTGGAGGGCAGCTTGTTGGCTTTGTCCTCACCTGCCTGCATACTCAACAAGCCAATGCGTAAGTTGTTGTTCACCTTGCCGCTTAAGCGCGCTCCAAAATAAATCGGATTTTCAATGTTCTGCCCTGTGTTCTGATCGCGCGTAACGCCAATCCTCCTAGAAAAGAACGGCCGCATGCCTTCGCCACCAAAGTCAGAAAACAGGTCGGCATTCTCCAAGAAAAATTGCCTTCGCTCGGGAAAGAAAATTTCGAAGCGGTCGAGGTTGGTGACTTGCTGGTCTACTTCCACTTGTGAAAAATCTGGATTGACGGTCAGATCCAAATTCAATGCAGGACCAATCGCGATTTTAGCATCGCCTCCGATCGCTGCCGCACTTTGTGCCGATTCCCGCTTTTCGAAATTTTGGCTGCTGCGCGCGGCCACGTAGGGAATGATAGAGACATTTGGTCCTGGCTTGTCTAGTGGCCTATCCCAATAAAGCAAACGAGTAAACGCCAACGAAATCAGGGGAAAATTACGCGGAATGGGAGCCCAAGTGGAACGCTCTGCGTATTGGCTGTCAATCCTATAAAAATTGATGTTCCAAGTGGACAGTCCATGCT
>JBJTHA010000110.1:0-6807 GCA_046094265.1 Cytophagales bacterium | reverse complement strand
GCAGCCACCTACTGTTGCTGAAACACTATGCGAGAGATTCTGGCGATCGGTGAATGAGCTGCTATCGAATTTAATACAAGCCGCAGTAGAAACTGACGTAGGCCGTTTACTCGTTTATATTTTGGCCTTCATTGTAGTAGTGGTAATAATTATGGCACTTCTGAAAGTAAATGCACTGAAAATGTTTTACACCGGTTCAGACGCTGGGCAGATGCGTGGTGCATTTTTTGAAGAGAACATACACGAAATGAATTTTGAAAAACTGATCGAGGAGGCAACGGCAAAACAAGAGTATCGGCAGGCCACGCGTTTGATTTTATTATATGCGCTGAAGATGTTGGCCGATCGGCACCTGATACAATGGCAGGCCGGTAAAACCAACCACGATTACGTAGAAGAATTGAAAGCAGGCGAAGTGAAGGTTGGGTTGAACGAGCTCAGTTTTTATTTCGACTACGCTTGGTACGGAAACTTTAAGATTAACACACAGACATTTGCATACGTGCAAAACACTTTTGCCACCTGGCGACAAAAACTCAACCCTTGAAGAAGGACTGGAAATATATTAGCTATCTCGCAATTTTGGTGGCCATTTTTTTAGTGGTACAGCTTTCCCGTTCCAAACAATTTGATTGGCGCGTTACTTATGCCTCTGCCGATACCAATCCCTACGGCACTATCGCATTGCAAACGTTGCTTCGGAAGTCGGGCTATGCGGTCAAGAATTCGTACAAAACATTTTATGAATTGAAAGACTCTGCAGATGCTGAAAATGCCTTGTTTGCTGTTGCTCGGTCTATGAGTGTAGGCACTGAAGATACCAAGGCGCTGCTGGCACACGTGGCGAAAGGTGGCGAGGCGTTGCTGATGGGCGATTATTTTTATGGAAAATTAGCTGATACCCTCGGAATTTCAGTTTACGACAACTTGTTTAAGGGTGGGGAGCTATTTCCAAATAAAGACACGCTTAACTTGCATCTGGTAAATACTTCATTCGATACACTCTCATCTTTTCCCGTTCGCACCGATCACATCCATACCCACTTTGGAAAGGTGGATTCAGTGCAGGCAACAGTATTGGTTCGCAATGAAGCCAATCAGGCGGTAGCCATTCGGGTGCAGCATGGGAAGGGAGCACTTGTTTTGGCTTGCACACCTATGGTACTTACTAATATTCACCTGCTTTCAGCAAACAACAACGAGTTGGTTTCATCGCTTTTTGCTTCGCTCGGCAAGAGAGAGATTTTGAGAACGGAATTCTACCATTTGGGTCGCATGGAAGTTGGTACACCATTGCGGTTTGTGTTGCGCAACGAAACGTTAAGATGGGCATACTATCTTTCGATTGCTTTGGTGATCACGTTTATTTTCTTTGAGGCAAAGCGTAAGCAGCGCATCATTCCCATTATTAAGCCGTTAACAAATACAACGCTCGAGTTTGTGGCAACCATCGGTAATTTATACTACCAGCGTGCCGACCATAAAAATATTGCAGAGAAGAAGATCGCATTCTTTTGGGATCGGGTACGATCGCATTATTTTCTCAACATTAATCCGGGGCATGAAGGATTTGCCGAAGCCCTTGCAAAAAAAACAGGCCATTCGCTTGATGCCGTGCGCGATCTGTTGAGCCAATTTGATGCAGTGCATCGTGCGAAGCAAATTGATGCTGCCCGGTTAAAAAGGTTGTCTGACACAATTATTGAATTTTGGAAAAAGAAATAAAATAGCAAGTTAATTTATCGATATGGAAGAAAATGTTTTTCACAGTAGGGTAGAAGCCACGGCCTTGCACCAACAGGTGGCACGCATCAAACAGGAAATTGCCAAGGTTATTGTAGGGCAAGATGCTATGATAGATCAACTACTTGTGGCTATCCTTGCTGATGGGCACGTGCTAATTGAAGGCGTGCCGGGCGTGGCAAAAACGCTCACGGCAAAATTGCTTTCAAAAGTGGTTGCCATTGATTTTTCTCGTATACAGTTTACCCCAGACTTGATGCCGTCTGACGTGTTGGGTACATCGGTGTATAACCTCAAGACATCGGAATTTGAATTTAAGCAGGGCCCTATTTTTTCGAATATTGTGTTAATAGATGAGATCAATCGCGCCCCCGCGAAAACACAAGCAGCCTTGTTTGAGGTAATGGAAGAACGCCAGGTGACCATTGATGGGCATACGCGCAAAATGAAATTACCATACTTGGTTGTTGCGACTCAAAACCCGATTGAGCATGAGGGTACATATCGGTTGCCGGAAGCGCAATTGGATCGCTTCTTATTCAAGATTGTGGTGGGCTACCCCAACCCTGATGAGGAGGCGATTATTTTAACACGCCACCACCAGCGGCAGGGTGCGCAGCCAGCGCAAGATGTGACGAGTGTGTTAACCGGTGAGCAGATTCTTGCATTTAGACAACTTGCGCACCAGGTGCATATTGAAGAAAACCTGATGAAGTATATTGTTGGGATGGTGGATGAAACCCGCAAGAACCCAATGTTGTTTTTGGGTGCTTCGCCACGTGCCTCTATCGCCATGTTAATGAGTGCAAAGGCATATGCACTCATTAACGGGCGTGATTTTGTTAGCCCTGAAGATGTAAAGTTTATCGCACTGCCTGTTCTCCGCCATCGCCTGCAACTAAGTCCTGAAAAGGAAATGGAAGGCGTGTCGATTGATGATGTGGTAAAGCAAATCATCAACAAAATTGAAGTACCGCGATAATGAAGCTTCTGAAGTCGCTTTACATTACGAATCGCTTTTTTAGTGCTTGCATTGGCCTTGTGCTATTGTTTGTGGTGTTCTTTATTTTGGACTTGGCGCCTAGCCCATTAAAAATCCTTTTTTACCTTTTTCTGGCCATCGTTTTTACAGATGCGCTGTTATTGTTCCGTACCCGAAAAGGAATGGGCGGAGGCCGAATGGTGGCAGAAAAACTTTCAAATGGTGATGAAAACAAAGTCACCATTTATTTAGAGAGCTTCTATCCGTTTAATGTTTCGTTGCGTGTTTTCGAAGAGATACCACATCAGTTTCAGCGCAGAGATGTAGAATTCAAACTATCCGTGAAGCCAGGCGAAAAAAAACACCTAGACTACACTTTGCGGCCCGTGAAACGTGGCGAGTACTCTTTTGGAGCAGTTAACGTGCTGGTGGCATCACCATTGGGGTTGTTGCGCAGACGTTTTAGGTTCGATCAAGATAAGATGGTGCCCGTATATCCTTCATACATTCAAATGCGCAAATATGAATTGCTCGCCATTTCACAAAACCTACAAAACTCCGGCATCAAGCGAATTAGGAAAATTGGGCACAACCAAGAGTTTGAGCTGATCAAAGAGTATGTGATGGGCGATGACTTTCGCACGGTGAACTGGAAGGCGACCGCCCGCAAGAGCAAGTTGATGGTGAACCAATACCAAGATGAACGCTCTCAACAAGTGTACTCTTTGATTGACAAAAGCCGTGTAATGCAAATGCCTTTTGCGAAAATGAGTTTGTTGGACTACGCCATCAACGCATCGCTGGTGATCTCGAACATTGCGATAAAAAAATCTGACAAGGCCGGGCTTGTAACATTTCAAGAGAAAATCAATACACTGTTGCCTGCATCCCGCAAAAACAATCAAATGGCGGTGATTCAGGAAAACCTATATCGCCAAAAAACAGCTTTTTTAGAAAGTGACTACTCAGCTTTATATGTTGGGCTCCGAAAGGCGCTTTCACAGCGAAGCTTGTTATTGTTGTTCACTAACTTTGAAAGCGTATACGCCTTACAGCGGCAGTTACCGTATTTGATCAGCCTTGCCAACCAGCATTTGTTGGTAGTTATTTTTTTCGAAAATACGGAGTTGGCCAAGCTGATTGATGAGCCAAGCACCGATTTGCGGCAAGTTTACCATCAGGCCATTGCCGAGCGACTTGCATTTGAAAAGAAGTTGATTGTAAAGGAATTGCAGAAGTTCGGTATTCATTCGATACTCACGTCACCACAAAAGCTTACCATCAACACCATCAACAAATACTTAGAGTTAAAGGCGAGAAATCTGATTTAAGAACCTTCCAATCGAGCAATGAGTTTGAATTTCTTAAAGACTTTTTCGGTATGCGGAGCATCTTGTAATTCGTTCGTTAGGTCTTGGCCAGCCCAATGTTCATAGTGCTTGCCGTTTTTCCAAAGTCGTTAGGTGGTTACATCGTACACCTTGCCTTGAAACGCGATCCACACTTCTCGTTTGTTTTACTTTTCAAAGAAATTCACCTCAGCAATTTATTATCTTGAAAAAAATGCCAGCCGAACTTTTATCCATACATCCTATCAATCCGGAGCCACGCAAAATCGGCAAGGCTGTTGAGGTATTGCAACGTGGCGGAATTGTTGTTTACCCTACGGACACAATTTATGGAATTGGTTGCGATTTGATGAACAGGCGGGCGGTAGAAAGGCTGTGCGATATAGAAGGCGTGAAGCCGCAAAAAATGAATTTGTCTTTTATCTGCAACGATATGAGCCATATTTCAGAATACGTGCGCAACCTGCAGACGGCTGAATTTAAAGTTATGAAGCGACTGCTGCCAGGGTCTTTTACTTTCATTTTAGAATCGAGCAGCAACGTGCCAAAGATTTTAGGAGCGAACAAAAAAACGGTGGGCATCCGCATACCCGATCACCGCATTCCGCTGGAGATTGTGAAGCTGCTGGGCAACCCGTTGATTACCTCTTCAATCAAGGATGATGATCAGATCAAAGAATACACCACCGATCCGGAAGAAATCTACGAAGACTTCAAGCACAAGGTTGACTTGGTAATAAACGGAGGGCAAGGCGGCAACGTGCCTTCCACCATTGTCGATTTTACATCGGGTGAACCCGTGGTGACAAGACAGGGGTTGGGAAAGTTTGATGGTTGATTTTTTGGGGCTACAAGCTTCTGGCCACAGGCTGCAAGTTTGCAGAATTAGCAACTGACGGTGACACAATTCATTTTGCATGCGATGAACCTTCAGTTTTGATGAGCAGCTTGTAGCCTGAAGCCGTCATCCGTTTTCTTGCAACTGTTCTGAACCCTGTTACAAAGTAGCCATATCAATCACAAACCGATACCGCACATCGCCCTTCAGCATTCGCTCATACGCTTGGTTAATGTAGTTGATGTTGATGAGCTCAATATCAGAAACAATATTTTTCTCGGCACAGTAATCGAGCATCTCTTGCGTTTCGGGTATGCCACCAATAGAAGAACCCGCTACACTTTTGCGCCCTCCTACAATCGAGAAGGGAGGTATCTCCAAAGGTTGTGATGGAAGGCCTACTAGAATATGCGTGCCATCGGTGCGCAGCATGCCGAGGTAGAACCTAAAATCATGCGGAGCAGAAACTGTATCGACAATGAAATCAAAATAACCCTTCACTGATTTTGCCTGAGCCTTGTCGGTAGTTAGCACAAATTTATCCGCACCCAATTTTTTTGCTTCAGCTTCTTTGCCAGCCGATGTACTCAATACCGTTACCTCTGCACCAAATGCGTTGGCAAACTTTACGGCCATGTGCCCGAGTCCGCCCAAGCCCAATACAGCCACCTTGTGTCCTTTTCCGATTTTCCAATGCCGCAGCGGAGAGTAGGTGGTAATTCCTGCGCACAGCAGTGGAGCCACTGCAGCCAAATTCAATTTCTCTGAAATTTTTAGCGTGAAATCTTGGTGCACCACCATTACGCTACTGTAGCCTCCGTAGGTTGGCTGCCCGTCCTTTCCTTTAGAATTGTAGGTACCCACACCGTTTGCGCAATATTGCTCTAAACCATGTTGGCAATTCTCGCACTCGCGACACGAGTCCACCAGGCAGCCTACTCCCACTAAATCTCCTTCCTTAATTTTTCTTACCGCAGCACCTACCTTTGTCACTTTGCCCACTATCTCATGCCCTGGCACCATTGGGAAAATTCCAGGAAACCATTCGTTTCGGATTTGGTGAAGGTCGGAATGGCACACACCACAATACTTGATGTCGAATTGCACATCGTTGTCACCCACTTCGCGCCTTTCAAAATTCCAAGGGGCAAGTGGTGAGGTGTGCGTTTGTACTGCGTAGGCTTTGGCCGGTATCATAAACCTTTTAGTAATGCCCTCTCAGGGATAAAATAATTAATTTCTGTTTTTGAATCTCATAAATCATTCGATGTTCATCTGTTATTCTTCTAGACCAACAGCCAGATAAGTTGTATCGCAAGGGTTCGGGTTTACCTAGGCCAGAAAAAGGGCTTTCTAAAATTGATTCTATCAATCTCCTTATTTTCTTTAACACAGGGTTATTTTTGGTTTTTTGCCAATATACCAAATCTTCCTTTGCTTGCTGTGTAAACTCTATTTCCATATTTCATCCAAAGAAACCTTTACGGTTTTGCCATCTGCAGCTTGCTTTCTGCTTTTTTGGATTTTGGAGACAAAAGTTGGGTCATACGGTGACTTTTCAGTCACCTCAAATTTAATTTTTAATGCTTCAAAAAAAGCTTTAATAACACTCAATTGGTTTTTGTTATTTGGATGAACTATAACGCTTTGCTGTTTCATGTAACAAATTTAAAATTCTATTTCTGAAACCCCATCAACACCCTCTCAATAATATCGCAACATTCGTGGATTTGTTCCTCGGTAATTACTAATGGTGGCGCCAAACGGATGATGTTGCCGTGGGTAGGCTTTGCCAACAGGCCATGCTCCGCAAAGCTCATGCAAATGTTCCAGGCCGTTTCGCTTTGCGGTGAATCGTTGATAACGATTGCGTTCAATAAACCTTTGCCCCTCAC
>JBJTHA010000109.1:0-19547 GCA_046094265.1 Cytophagales bacterium | reverse complement strand
TTGTGCTTGCAGCCATTCTGAAATCGCCAATCCTTTGCGGTTCTGCCAATAATAAACGCGGTCATAATCTTTCATTAAAAGTTCTTGACCGGAATGGGTGATGTGCGCTGCTACAATTTTGTGAAACGGCAGTATGGCCACCTGCTTGGCTACCATTGTATCTTTTGTAAATGGGTATGTAACTTGAAATAATCGAACCGAATCTTCGCGCTTGGACATCAGGTATAGATCATGTTTAACTGGGTCTACAAACAGCGCTTCGGTGTCTCGAATTTTTCCATCTAACTGAACCTTCAATGTATCGAAATCTGAAATCGTGATTTCTGTAGAATCGAATGAAACAGGTTCGGGGAAACGATAGATAAGTTTTAACGGAAATTTTTCGAGGTTATCGCCAATGTCGGCAACATAAATATATTTTTTTCCTTCAATCGGCCCAGGCCCCATAGTAATGTCTTCAAAATCTCTGTTCTCAACACCTTTGATTTTGCATACTAACTGGATTTGCGCTTTGTCATCAATCAAAAATACCTCTGCAGGATGGCCGCTATCGTTCAATGTCCAAAAGTGTTTGGGGTGGGCGAAACTTTCAACTAGACCAGATGCCTCCTCCAATCGTTTATTCACCTGTCCTAAAGGTGTGCCTCTGGCAAACAGGTCGCTGAATTTTTCCTTTTTGCTGCTGCACGCGCCTACCGCCAACGCCAGCAAAATCACCCAACATTTGTTCATCGAATCAATGCTACACTCACTATTTTATCTCCAACTTCCATGGCATGAACTACATCCATACCCTGCAAAACGGTCGCAAATATAGTATAACGGCCATCCAAATGTGGCGTGGGCGAGTGTGTGATAAACCATTGTGTGCCCTCGGTATCTTTTCCGGCCGATGCCATGCCTACTGATCCTTCTGTGTAACGTCTCATTCCAAATTCAGAACGAATAGAATAATCTTCGCTGCCAAATCCATCGCCTCGGTTGCAGCCCCCTTGAATCACAAAGTTGGGTACCACACGGTGGAAATTTTTTCCGTCAAAGTATTTTTGGTTGGCGAGTGAAATAAAATTCGCCACTGAACCAGGTGCTTCTTCCACAAGTAACTGCAAAATAATGTCGCCTTTATCCGTAGTGATTTTTACTTTTTGATGGGCAGGTGTTTTCTTCACCAATTCCCAATCAATTGCATGGTTGAATGGGTTCTTTGGAGATGTTGGTTTCTTTCGACCCTCAAAGTAAGCGATGGTTTCTTCTAAGGGTTGTAAAGCCTCTACATCTTTTGGCAGTTGCAATTTTGATTTTGCTTGTTGAAGAAATGAAAAGTCTTGAATCAAATCCTTGAAGCCTAAACCAGGCTCTTTGAGCGCGGAGCAAACAATACCGATTACGCCCGGATCTCCACTTAGAATCGCCTCACGGTAAGCCGCACCAAATGCCGTAAACATTTCTTTTGTTGCTTTTTGATTGAGCGCAACCAACGCTTGTGCGGCTGATGTGTTAATCACCAGGCTGGAAGGAGTCAATACTGCTTGCTTAATAAACTCAAACGAACTGATTTGTGATGCCAAAGCCGACAAGTAGCCTGCGCGTTCGTAGTCATTACTGCTCGATTGGTATAGTTGCTGAATCTCGCGCTCAAGCGCTGCACTCGGCTGTAAATCTAAGGCGAGGCGATACAAATTGGTGCGAATGCGCCAATTACTCGTTTGCTTTGCTTGTGCCAGAATCTCCCCAACAACCGACTTGTTGGGTTTCAATCCCTCAGCGATCGCGATGCCCACGTTCACATTTTTGTCGTTGATTAATGCCAACAAAATTTTGTTGGCACGTGGCGATGAATAGCTTGCTAATGACCGGACTGCAGCCACACGTACGCGGTAGTCCAGGTCATTCTTCAGTATTGCGATGAGTGGTTCAATGGCTTTACTAGAGTCAACCTTGCGAATGGCCGAAACAATTGCCATTCGAACAAATACATTGCCGTTGTTGATTGCCCGCATCAGTACAGGCGAATATCGATTTACATTTAAGTTTTGAGTACGGCTGAAAAAATGTGCAGCCGCCAATTGCGCTTGTGTTGGAGAATCATCTTGTAAAAATGCCGCTTGTTTCTTCGCGATTAGTGAATCGGCCAACCCGCGCAAACCCAGTTGGTAATGTGCCCAAGCCAATCCAATTTGACCCAGCGAATCTTTCGGTTTGAACTGCTTCAATGTGTACAGGTCATCTCTACGAATGGTTTTACCAAGTCCTTCCAATACCTTGCGCAGTACTCGCGAATCTGGTTCTTGAAGTGCGGGTATCAACGCGTTGTTTGCGGCAACGCACGATGTTTGTCCCAACGCGAAGGCAGCAGCTGCACGCGCTTCCGGTGAAGGGTCTTCGAGTAGCATGGTACCCAATTGTAATGCCGCTACAGTATCTTGTACAGACGCAAAGGCCAACGCAGCTGCTGCGCGATAGCTCGGATTTTTACTTAAAAGGAATTGGCGCAGAGAGTCTGTCGCTCTGCGATCTTGCAACCCGCTTATTGTTTGCAGAGTTGCATCAGAGAAATGATTCGACTGCACACAAGCGGTGATAGTCACAATTACCAACAAAAATGAAAACAACTTTGCAATCATTAACAAATAGGATAGATAGAAATCAGGTTAAATGTAAAACTATTGAGAATAAAAAGTAGAATCTCGCGAAAGATATAACGTCAAGTTACATTAACCCATGGTTTGAAAGATGATGAAGGCCGACAAATACGCTAAGCCGGTCATGTATGCGAGTTGAATCAACGGCCATTTCCAACCTTTGGTTTCTCGCTTCACGATGGCAAGCGTGCTGGCGCATTGCATGGCAAAAGTGTAAAACACAAGTAGCGACAATCCTACGGCTAGTGTATAGCGAGGGCCGCCTGTTGCCGGGTTTACCTCTTTCTTGAGCCGTTGCTTAATGGTGGGTTGGTCTTCGGCACTGCCAATGCTGTATATAGTGGCAATCGTACCGACAAAAACTTCGCGCGCGGCAAAAGAAGTGACCAAGGCAATCCCAATTTTCCAATCGTAGCCCAACGGTTCAATCACGGGTTCAATCGTTTTGCCCAGCTTGCCAGCATAAGAATGTTCTAGCTTGTATGCAGCAATATTGTCTTGAATTTGCTCTTCGGTCAGGCCAAGTTTTTCACCCTCTTGGCGCGCCACCACTTTGGCAGCATTCATTTCATCAACAGGTCCATAGCTGGCCAGAACCCAAAGAACAACCGAGATCGCTAAAATCACTTTGCCGGCCTCAAACACAAATGCTTTTGTTTTTTCTACGATGGTGTAGCCCACGTTGCTCCACTTGGGCATACGGTAAGTGGGTAATTCCATCATCAGGTAACTACGCTCGGTGGTTTTGATGATGAACTTCATTGCCCACGCTGAAAGGATGGCTGCAGTAAAACCGAGCAAATACAACCCCATCAACACCAAACCTTGGTAGTTGAAGAAACCGAGCAACTTGGTATCGGGTATGATAAGCGCTACCAAAATGGTAAACACCGGTAAGCGTGCCGAGCAACTCATGAAGGGAGTAACGAAAATTGTAATCAGGCGGTCTTTCCAATTGTCGATGGTGCGCGTGGCCATAATCGCAGGTATGGCGCAAGCCCATCCCGACATTAAAGGCACCACGCTTTTTCCATTCAATCCAAACTTGCGCATAATTTTATCCATCATAAAAACCACGCGCGCCATGTAACCTGTCTCTTCCAAAATGGAAATAAAGGCGAACAAAATGGCGATTTGCGGAATGAAGATGACAATACCACCAATGCCGGGCACAATGCCTTGTGAGATCAATTCAAACAATGGACCTTCTGGTAATTCCTTTGCCAACATGTTGCTCAAGTGCGCAAAAGACGTATCGATAAAGTCCATAGGTATTTGAGCCCAAGCAAATATGGCCTGAAAGATAAGGAACAGCACTGCAAAAAATAGTAAGTAGCCCGCCACCTTGTGCGTCAGCACTCGGTCAATGCCATACGAAACCTTTTTCCACTCACGCGTAGATTTGCGCAGCACTATTTTATTTAACAGCTCTTGAATGAAACCATACCGTGTTACTGTTTCGGCTCCTTGGTATTTATGCGCAAAAAAACTGTGTTCTTTGGCGGTCACTTTAATCCAGTTACGGTCTTCCGGCTTTAAGAAAACGAGATTATCGGGTTGTTGTAGGTATTGGTAAGCTTCATAATCCGTGGACAACGAAAAATGGTTGCGTATTTTTTGTACCACCGCTTGTATCGACTCTTCAATGGTGAACACCGACTTCAAGGAAGGTTGTGCGCCACGCACCATCTCTTTTTTCAAGTCGCTGATACCGTGGCCTAGCCGGGCGTTAATCATCACCACAGGTATGCCCAACTCCTGCGACAGTTTTTTTACGTCTAAACTCAACCCCGACTTGGCGGCCAAGTCCATCATATTCAACGCCAGCACCGTGGGTATTTTCAAATCGATGAGTTGCGTAAGCAGCAGTAAACAGTTCTTCAAATTGGTGGCGTCAGCAATCAGCACAACCTTATCGGGATAAAGATTGTGCTGTGGATGCGTGAATATCTCAGTCACGATTTTCTCATCCAACGTGCGCGGGTACAGACTGTAAATGCCGGGCAGATCAATGATTTCTCCTTGTGTAGCGTCATCCAGTTGGCACGAGCCTGTGCGTTTATCAACGGTAACACCCGGAAAGTTTCCGATTTTTTGATTGAGGCCTGTGAGATGGTTAAAAAGCGATGACTTACCCGAATTGGGTTTGCCTACCAACGCAATCCTAATCCGCTTCGCCATCAGTTGATGATTGAAATGGTGGCAGCTTCATCAAGCCGAAGCGACAGGTCGTAATCAGAAACTGTTACGCAGATGGGGTCGCCAAAAGGAGCCGAAAAATTAAACCGAACTGCTGTGCCGGGTAAAAAACCCATCTCCATCAACTTCACTGCAATTTGCTCATCATCAAAATGCGCGATTACTGCAGTTTCACCGGGTTTCATTTCTGCCACGTTTTTGGCCATCCTTATTTAGACTGATTTTAAACAGCGCAATATAGAGCCGAAGACGTTGCCAAACAATGATTCGAGTCAGCCTTTTCCGTTATTTCACCAAGGCTATTTGACCAAGATGTGAGGCTTTGTGGGAGACACGGCTCAGCATTACGTTTAGTCGGTTCCGATGAGGTTCTTTTTTGAAGTCCTCTTCCGAAACCGCTGTGTGGCGCATGAGCCAATCTGCTTCGCTCCAACTCTTAAATGCTTTGTCGAGCGCTTCGAAAACAGATTTAAACCGCTGTACGATTTCTTGTTTCATAAGGTGACCTGTTTGGTTTGTGCCACGCTCGTGATGGTAAATCTTTGAAAGGTCAGGGAACAATCGCTTGCCAATTCCCAACAATTCCAACAAGGCATCATCCGCTTCCACTAAATGGCCGATAATCCAAGAAGGAGAGTTGCCGCCTTCGACAATCGACTTATTAAAATTTTCTTCGCTGATGGAATCAATCGTTTTGAACATGCGCTTGTTGAGGGCATCCCATTGCAACAAGCAAATCTGCAGTGTAGTCATGGTTAGGTTTTGCTGGTAAACCATTATGCAAGCGTAAAAGTTCAATAATCAACCCTTCGCATTTTCTTTTTTTCAGAATGGCGCTTCTTTTTTTCCATTCGTTTTTGCGCTGCTGCCTTTGAGGGTTTGGTTGCCTTGCGCACTTTCTTTTTGGTAAATGCTTTGGTCAACAACGCATCTAACTTTTCAATGGCCAACTCTTTGTTCTGTTGTTGCGAACGGCTCTCTTGTGAAATAATCATCAATTCGCCTTCTGTTGTTAGCCGCGAGGCAAGTTTGCGAAGCAACAGTTCTTTTTCTTGTTCTGTAAGAATTGTAGAATTGGCGAGGGGCCAACGCAACGTAACTTTTGAATTGACTTTGTTGACGTTTTGGCCACCCGGCCCGCTGCTGCGCGAGGTGGAAAACAACAACTCGCTGTTCACCAACGAAGCCGTTACTTTTCTTGTTAATGGGTTTACGTGCGCAGCCATTTCCAAAAACGGCCCAGCAGGCTATTGGGTTGAGGTTCTTCTTCAAATCGCATCTCCTCAACTTCTTCTTTTACCAGCTTCACAGGTTTAGCTGTTTGTGATTTTACTTTGTTGAGGTAGCGCTTGGTTTTCAGTTCTTTTTCTGCTTTCAGTTTTTCCTGCCGCCTCTGTTCCGCTTCGCGTTCTTCGCGTTCGCGCTGCAGCGCAATGGGGTTATGTTTTTCTCTTCGCTCAAAAGACTTCTTTTCTCTCCGTTCTCGGGCGGGGCGGTTCTCTGCCTTTTGCTCGGTCCCCTCTTTCTTTTTGGGCTCTGGTAACTCAATTTTTCCCAAGACCTTCAAACCTTGCAACTCTACTTTTTGGGCTTTAATTACTTCGGGCACAAAAGCGCCTGACAACTCCGTCACTTCTTGCCTCGCCTCGGCTACCACTTCAACTTCTTGCTCAAATGTTTCTTCCGATGCGTTTTCAACAACCGGCTCGGGGGAAGCTTGTTCTTCTGCCTCTTGCGCAAAAACCTCCTCCATCAAATGAGGCGCAAAATTTTGTATTACCAACCGCATGTGTTCTTCTTCAACACGAGCATTGGAGTTATCGGCTATGCTGATATTCTGATTTGCCAAAAAGGCCACCACCTCACTTTGCTTTACGGATAGTTTTCTGGCCAACTGCGCTAGTCGCATAAAAATGATAATTCAGGATTTCCCGCAAATATAAGGTGAAAATCACCCTTGCGAAATATGCCATTCCGCTCGCAGCGTAATAGCCCCTCCATTACAATATTGATAGAACCCCGCGAAAAGTTTGAAGACAAGTATTTAGACGTGTTCTTCTTCCCTCTGCCCAGCATCAACCATTTCCCATTCAGAACCGATTTAGACATTCAAAAAGCAAGAAGCTCCATTGTTATAATTTCAGGCACAAAGAGCGCCATTCATAAAGATGCCCTTGCTTTAAAGAAACTATTAAAATTCTCCGACCACTATTTTGAAATAAATGGAGTAACTCATCAAAGTACTTTACAAGACAAAAAGTTTGATAGATTGATTAATGACCTACTAAATCCGCAACCTAACTAGCTAATTTAACAAAAATATCTCGCTTGACTTTTGAGACAATATTTTACATACAAAATAATAAGTTATTATAACTATAATACATACATTTACGTAATTAATACCGTTTATGAAAGGAACCAACCTCGGTGAGTTTGAAGAACTAGTACTGCTCACCATCGCTTCGATGGTGAACGATGCATACAGCGTAGCCATCTGTGACGACTTGGAAAAACGCACAAAGCGTTCGGTAAAGCTTGGCGTGGTGCATGCCGTACTGAATCGGCTAGAAGAAAAAGGGCTGGCTAAAAGCAAACTGGGCGAGGCCACCAGCGCGCGCGGGGGTAAACGGAAACGGTACTACACAGTAACCAACGCAGGAAAAGTTTCGCTATTAAAAGCAAAGGAATTACGCGACCAATACTGGCAGCTAATACCCAACTTAAAACTAAAAGGGATTTGACGTGAGATTGTTGATTTATGAATTGCAATTATTGACTTAGCGTGAACGAACCCAAAAACATACAGCCGCCAGCCTGGGCCACCCGCCTGCTCTCATGGTATTGTAAGCCCCGATTGCTTGAAGACTTGCAAGGCGACTTGAATGAATACTTTGAACGAAACGTAAAATCTAAAGGGGCCACAAAAGCAAAACTTATCTACGTGATTGATGTGGTTAAGTTTTTTAGACCCTACACCATTCGAAAACCGAAATTAGTTGATCATTTAATTCACTGGATTATGATTGGAAGCTACGTAAAAACCTCCGCTAGAAGTTTGGGCCGCAACAAGCTTTTTTCGTTCATCAACATCTTTGGTTTGGCCGTCAGCATGTCGGTAGGCTTAGTGTTGATTGGTGTATTGTCAGATATACTTTCGTACGATAAGTTTCACGAAAACCATAGCCGTATCTACCGTGTAATAAGTCGCTATGAATACCTTGGTGATAAAGGCAACGAGTTTATGGCTACTACCTCCCTTCGGTCTGGCAAATTGATAGAGGAGAACTTCACCAGTATTAAAGGCGCAGCCATGTTGCGCAACGACTTTGAAGGCGATATGCAATGGGGAGAAAAAGTGATACCGTTAAGAGGCTATTGGGCTAACGCTTCTTTGCTTGATGTTTTTACTTTTCCATTGGTAAAGGGGAATGCGGCAACAGCGCTCAAAAATCCCTTTTCCATTTTATTGACAGAAACCTCTGCAAGGAAATTATTTGGTAATGTTGATGCCCTAGGAAAAGAAATCGTCTTGAATAAAGACCGTGCCTATACTGTTACGGGCATTGTAAAGGACATCCCGTTTTTTTCGCATATCAAATTTGATATGTTGGCTTCCCTTAGCACGCGCGAACTGTTGGCAAAAAACGACAAGGATGAATTGGCGTGGGACAACGTGTGGAACACATGGGTGTACCTTTTAATACCCGATGAAAAAAACCTGAGTGCTGTGCAAGCTAATTTGGCGAAGCTGAGTAAAAAAGAAGATGCCACGGTGCAGCATACCCACATAGAATTGGCGTTGCAACCAATGGATGACATTATGTTCACCGACAGCATGGGAAATGAAATAGGTCCGGTGCTAGGCAAAACACTCTTGTGGGTTTTTGGCGGGCTCACTTTTGTGGTCATCTTGTCGGCATGTTTTAACTACACCAACCTTTCGATTGCCCGCTCGCTAAGGCGCACGCGCGAAGTAGGCATGCGCAGGGCCATCGGTGCCATGCGCAATCATGTGGTGTTGCAATTTATGGTAGAGGCCATTATGATTTCATTTCTCGCATTGGGCATTGCTCTATTGGGTTTCTTCTTGATAAGGCCCCAATTCCTAACCATAGAACCCGACATCCAAAAAATGTTTACCCTACAAATTTCCCCAGTGGTTATTTTGTGCTTTGTTGTTTTTGCTTTGTTGGTGGGTGTTGCCGCAGGCTTGTTTCCCGCGCTATTCTTCGCCAAGGTAAAGGCCATCAGCGTTCTTAAAAGCACACTGTCCTTTGGTGGTGCAAAAAAAATTAATGGGCGCAAGGTGCTAACGGTGGTTCAATACTGCATCTCCATTCTGCTTGTTTCTGCCAGCATTGGTATTTATCGGCAATACCAGCATTACTTAAATTTCGATTTAGGCTTTAGTACAGAAAACATACTCAACATCTCCCTTCAGCAAAATAAAGCTGGCATTCTGCGAAAGGAATTAGAAGAGCTGCCAGAGGTAAAACAGATATCGGAATCCATGTTGGTGACCAGCGTGGGCAACTACTGGGGCACTAACATGAAGTACCACGGCAATCCCCTTGATTCAACCGGGGTTGGGTTCAACACGGTGGATGAGAACTACATTCCCTTGCACGGACATAAATTAATTGCCGGCAGAAACTTTACTGCTAAGCCCGATAGCGTAGAAGAATCGGAAGTGATAGTAAACCAACAAGTACTCAAACGCTTCAACATCGCCAACCAAGATCCAGAGAAAGCCGTGGGCGAAGTATTGAAAGTTGACGGCAAAGACATGACCATTATTGGGGTAATGAAAGATTTTCAGTACGGTCGCGCCAACAACAAAACGTCCAAAGAAATTTTGTTTCGTTATTCAAAGAAGAGAGTCCACTGGCTCAACGTAAAAATTCAATCACCCGACTTGCTGGCTACGCACGCAAAAATTGAAGGCATTTGGAAGAAGATTGATCCTGTGCATCCGTTTGAAGCCAAGTTTTACAACCAGCAAATTGAAGAAGCATTTTCAGGTTTAAAAGCTACGATGAAAGTAGCGGGCTTTTTGGCATTTCTCGCCATTTGTATTGCAACGTTGGGCTTGCTTGGCATGGTGGTATTCACTACCGAGATACGACTGAAAGAAATGAGTATTCGAAAAGTTTTGGGTGCCAGCGAGGCTACGCTGCTGTACTTGTTAGGTAAGGGATTTATATTTCTTTTGTTGATCGCCACCACCATCAGCATGCCGATAATAATACTTTTCTTTGAAAAGGTTGTATTCCCCAACACAGCCAACCACGCACCTTTAAATTGGATAGAAATGTTGCTAGGTGTTGTTGCAATACTATTTTTAGCACTGGTAATGATAAGCTCGCAAACCTTAAAAGCAGCAAAAGCAAACCCGGCCGAGGTGCTGAAGACGGAGTGATTTGCAAGCAACTTTGTATTTTTCTATTTTCGAAAAGAGTTCAAACATTGTATACACCGAAAACTATCTCCCCTCTACCTTCTGGAGTAAGAATTACTCGCTGGTATTTAAGCTAACGTACTGGTTGAATCTCTAACGAAGTTTTACGCCAGCTTCAATCTTGATCGGCAGGTCGTTTGCTTCCGGCACAATAGGGCACGAGTAGTTTTTGCTATATGCGCAATAGGGGTGGTATGCTTGATTGAAATCAATCGTCAACTCAATTCCCTCTTTGGGGATTCTCAAACCGATGTACCTTCCACCATGGTAAGTGGTTTCGTCATTGGTAAGATCTGTGAACGGCAGAAACAAGTAGTCTGCATATTCTACAGTATTCATCAAATCCTTCGCTTGATAGACGGGTAACGAGTAAGGGATTCCGCCCAAAGCAAAGACCAGATTCGCATACTTGCGATGCAGTCGTGGCTGATTTGTGCTCGTCTGCATGGCAAAGAATTTTTCATCAGGTGTTAAAACAATTTTTGCTCTTACACGAAAGGCCAAATCTATCGGAAAGAACGGATGCCCCTTGAATTTTTTGAATTGTTTGGGCTCTAGGGGCGATGTGTTCCTATTCAAGTAATCGTCATCCAATTCTTTCTGAAACTTTTTGATTTCCGCAATCGCCACAGAGTCTGACTGTGCGTGTAGCACGTGCGAGACCGTGGTAATAACCAAAAGCAAAATGCTTTTTTTCATCGCTTCGCTTTTTATCATTTATCTCTCACTCGGCCGCTTGTATCTGATGGGTGCAGGGGGTTCTGGTTTCATCTCCACACCCTGTGTCTTCAGTAGCTTTAACGCCTCTTCCACGGCACGTTCCAGTTGCGGATCACGACCCTTGATTACATCCAGCCGGTGTTTGTTGTACTTCTAGGTCAGGTGTAACGCCAACTGCCTCCACTCCATCGGGTTGATTTTTAATTTCGTGCTCGCAATTGATTCCAACTTCCCATCGCCAATTTTCTTGTTTGAATCGCTGGTTCCCAAAATTCCCCGCGTGGCATTGCTTCGGTACAAAATGGATTTCCGATCGTGCGAAATGGCAACGTCATTGACAGGCGACAAAAACACTTCCGTTTTACGGTCTTTGAAGTTATATCGATGTAATGTTTGGCCTTGTTGGTTGGGTATGATTTCAGAATAGAAAATATAACCATCTGCCGCAGGGAACAAGGCTGCATAGTTTCTTTGGGCAACATCTACTGCCAAAATACGGTTGGCTATTCCATCCATATCAATTTTAACTACGGGCGTCCGTCCTTTTTCTCGTCTTTGGGTTTGTCTTTCTCTTCATCGCTTCGTGGCGCAATGGGCGACACATCATCTTTGCTGAGTACGATCAAATACAAGGCGCTTGTCAATGGGCGATCGTACGAGCTCATATCCAACCATCCGGAGGTAAGCGCATAATTAGTGCTCGCCAAAAAGTATAAGTATTTGCCGTTGGCATCCCATACACGAACGCGATGTGCGTGTTGTTGATCGTTGGTTGGCGCAGTAGCATAGTGCCTTGGGGGTACGCCTGAAGGAAAAGTAGCATTGAAACCAAAGTGAAACAGGGCTTTTTCATATGAATTATCTTGATTAAACCCAAATTATGCATTAGGACTTTTCAATCACTCTGTAAATTAATGAAAATGAACGACTTGCAGCAAGTTTTATTCCAAACCTTTCTAATGCTATGCATTAGAACTTAAGTCATTGATTCTCTTGTAGAAAAAAGTTATCAACATAGTCTAATGCATAATCTGGGTTAAAAATAACTATATGTGCGAAAAACTTCTTTACCGTTTACGGAAGATTTAAAAAAATATCAGTGATCGGGAATAAATCATTCACACAATCGGTCTAATAGACAAATTGATAATTATATGAAAAAATTAACTTTCATTGGCATAGTATTTATAGCAATACTTAGCGCACAGTATGATGCCCTTGGGCAAAACAAAGAGAGGCAGAAAAAATGGCATGGACATGGCCGCGGGTGGAGGGGGGAATCAGGCTATCATAAGAAATCTTTTCCTGAAAAAATATACCGTGTGACCCGAGCCGACTCATTACAAAAAATCAAACTGAAACCTACAGTGGAGAGGGCTTCGAAACGACTTGAAGCAATACGCTTAAGCTATCAGGCCCAAGAGAAACGCGTTATGGATTCCTTAAAACTTCAACTAAAACCTATGCTAAACGCAACTCAAATAAAATTGATGGAAGAGTTTGAACTGAAAAAAAATCACCTCAGAGGAAATACGAAATAGGCAATTCTTTGCAACAAAATTAAATTTACCACTAGTCCAAAGCGTTGGTGGTGACCCAATATCGGTAAACCACCATCGCTTTTTCTAGTTTTGAAAGTTTCGTCAAATCTTTTTTGGCCATGCTGGGCATCACCACTTTATTGATTTTGGCTAGAATCTGGAAAATGGTCTTTTTCATTTCAATTCTTTTTTCAATAAATCCGTAGCGCGGCTCCAGGCCAATTTTGCCGCGGCTTCGTTGTAACGCGTTGGGGCGGTGTCGTTGTGGAAGGCGTGTTGTGCACCTTCATACGTAAATAATTCATACCGAATCTTGTTCAGCTTCAGCGCCTCCTCATAAGCAGCTATGCCTGCGTTGATGCGCTCGTCCGTGCCAGCATAATGCAATTGAACAAAGGCTTTTATTTTTGAAACGTCTGCAGCTTCTGGTTGACGCCCGTAAAACGGAATAGCGACTTTCAGCTCGGGCACATGCACAGCCATTTGATTGGCAAGGCCTCCGCCCCAGCAAAAGCCCATGCAAGCAAATTTGCCATTACAGTCTTTTCTCGTTTTTAGGTAGTCAAAAGCCTTGGAAAAGTTTTTGGTATTTTTTACGGCATCCAACTTGGTGAACATTTCTCGCGCCTTATCAGCGTCAGTTGGTGTTCCTCCTTGTATCGACAACGCATCAGGGGCGATGGCCAAAAAACCTTCGAGTGCCATTCTACGCGTAACGTCTTCGATATGTGGATTCAGCCCGCGGTTCTCGTGAACGATCATCACGGCACCATACTTGGCGTCTTGTTTCGGCCTAGCGATATACGCTTTCATTTCTCCCTCCTCTCCTTGGTAGGAAATTCTTTCTGTCATCAGCCGCTCATCGTTTTGTAAAATGGTGGCTGCGTTGGCATAATTTACCTCCAGTAATGGCAGTAATGCCAATGCGGCCGCAGTGCCGCCCGTTAACTTGGCAAGTTTTTGCAAAAAATCTTCGCGTGTAAGCGGCTTGTGGGTGTACTCGTCAAATAGGTTGATGATGCGCTGATCCATGTTATTCGGGTTTAATCTTAAATCTGTTTTCCGATTGCTCTTCAGCTACTCTATGGAAAAACTTCCAAAAATAATTTCTTCAACGGAAACACCATAAGGGCAATGATTAGCAAGCAACTCCTAAATGGATTGTAAATTAATGATAATTGGCCGCTTGAAAAAGTGGAATGCTGTTAGAATGGAGCTAGTGCTTCCTCTAGCGTTTTTGAATTATCAAAATAGCTCACGAACTTCAACATCACTCGATCAACCAATGTATCGGGGCAAGAGGCACCACTGGTAAGTACGATTCGCACGCAAGGTTTTGATGGCAAGAAATCGCGGGTTGAAATACGCTGCTTTTTCTGATAGTTGAAATGGTGGATTAAGTGCTTCGATTCAATCTCGTGATCAGAGTTAATAAAATAAGTGGGAAACTTTCTTTCGCATAGTTCCACAATATGAGAGGTGTTTGAGCTATTGTAGCCACCTACCACGATTGCCAAATCTGCATCCGTTTTCAACAACTCATAAGTCGAATCTTGATTGTCGTTGGTGGCATAACACAGGGTATCGCGCGTATCTGCAAAATGTTGTCTCAGATTTGCCTCTCCATATTTGTCAATCATCAATTGTTTAAAATAGTCGGCAATTGCCTGCGTTTCTGTCGCCAGCATAGTGGTTTGGTTTACCACGCCAACGCGTTGCAAATCACGTGCTGGATCAAAACCTTCGGAAAATTTTCCGTTGAATTCCGTTTGAAAGTCTTCTAGGGTTTTTGATCCCTTAAGGTATGCCCCTAGGCGAATGGCTTCAGCCATGTCGCGAACCACCACAGAGGGCGCTTCATTGGAACTGTGCGAAAATGTTGCTTTCGTTTCCTCGTGTTTTGGCTTTCCGTGAATGATTACCGTGTAGTGGTCTTTGCCCAACTTTTCTGCGCGGTTCCAAACTTTCTCTACAAAGGGGCAGGTAGTGTTGTATTTGTGCACCTCTACACTTTTATCTAACAATAGCTGTTCTATTTGCAACGTTGTTCCGAACGCAGGAATAATGACCACATCTTCGTGACTAATGCTATCCCAGGAAATGAATTGGGTGCCATCAGTATCAAGAATAAACTGAATGCCGCGGTTCAGCAAATCATTATTCACTTCTTGGTTGTGAATCATTTGACTGAGCAAATACACTTTCTTATTAGGGTTCTCTTCTAACGCTCTGTAGCTAATCTCGATTGCATTTTCTACTCCATAACAAAATCCAAAATGGCGCGCAATAACAAACTGCACAGGACCGAAATCAATAATGGCAGGAGAGAAGTCTTGCTTGCGAAGGTCTTGCACTCGCCTCGATTCTTTTACTCGGCCTGTGATAGAGGACCGATAGTATGCAGGGATGTCAAACTTTTTGATGGTATGGTCTGTTTGCTAGTTTCAAACTCAAAATTAGCGGAATTGTTTGGAAAGGTGCGAAAACAAAAAGCCCTCCAAATGGAGGGCTTTTGTCGTTTTAAGCAGCTCGGTTGAGCTTATCTTCTTTTACAATTACCGTTCGCACCTCTTTCGCCTCTACATCGAATGACTTTGCTTGTACCAAGTTATTTTTGATATACCGCAGCACTTCCATCACTTTACCATCGATCTTACTGCGAACGATCTCACCTTTCTTAAACAGTCTCCTCATATTATTTGGTTTGGTTAATAACGTAATGCAAATACTTTCTCGATCGGATAATCTGGGTAAACTCCTTCAAACGTAATCAAATCTCCCGGCTTTTTCGACTTCAATATAGCGTTTGCTTCTTTTACCGAGTTTACTTTTTTGTTATCAATGCGTGTGATGATGAAGCCCTCTCGCATTTCGGTGTACTTGCTCACCTTGCCTTTCTCCAGGGCCTTCACCTTTACTCCATTTTCCAAATCAATTTTTTTCAACGTTTTAGCATCGACATCCTCTAACTCCAAACCGAGGGAAGCCACCGCATCTTTCTCTTCACGCTTTACCGTAGTCAAGTTGCCGGCACGATTTTTCAACGTAACAGAGATATTCAATTCCTTGCCTTTACGATCAACAGTTAGGGTTAGCTTGTCGCCCGGGCGCTTGCGGCCTACGTATTCTATCAATCCGGTGCTAGATTTGATAGGCACTTCATCGATTTTTACCACCACGTCACCAGGTTTAATACCAGCAGCCTTGGCTGCGCTTTTATCTTCGGCATCGCCAAAGCCATTGATATAGGCTCCTTCATTCACATTCAAATCCTCTTGCTTCACCAGGTCGCTATCCACGTTGCGCACCTCTACACCCAACCAGCCGCGTTGCACCGTGCCATAGGCCAATAGGTCTTCAACCACCTTACTAACGATATCTGATGGCACGGCAAAACCATAACCAGAATAGGCACCCGTGGGGCTTGCTATCGCAGTGTTAATACCTAACAAGCCACCATCCAAGTTAACCAGTGCGCCTCCGCTGTTGCCCGGATTAATGGCGGCATCTGTTTGGATAAACGATTCGATGGCGGTACGGCCAGCCTCTGCGCCATTTCTACCTTGGCGATTGTTGGAGTTAATGATATTAATGTTTCTGCCCTTGGCGCTGATGATACCCGCTGTAACGGTAGAATTCAAATTGAATGGATTACCCACCGCCAACACCCACTCACCCACACGTGCTTTGTCGGAATCTACAAATGATAAGAAAGGCAGACCCTTTTGATTGATTTTAATTACCGCGAGATCGGTGTCAGGGTCGGTGCCAATTACCTCGGCTTTAAATGAACGATTGTCACTTAGCGTTACCTCTACCACATCGGCATCTTTTACAACGTGGTTGTTGGTAACGATGTATCCCTCAGCGTTAATGATCACGCCCGAGCCTGTACTTTGACTAGGGCCTTGTTGCATGGGTGATTGCGGCCCAAAGAAAAAACGAAACGGATCATCAATATCACGCTCGCGAGTAATGGCCCGCTCGGTGGCTGATGACTTGATGTGCACGACTGCAGCGGTCACTTTTTCCGCTGTGCCGGTAAAGTCCAATGCGACTGTTTCGCCTTTCTCATTTACGCGATAGGCAACTTGTGCTGTTGGCACGCCATTTACATGTTCAATCCTTACGTTTCCACTTTGATTTTTGCTTACGTACTGGTTGGCCACCAAAGTGATAATACTTCCTAAAAGGGCAGCCACCACAAGAGAAACAAATTGCTTCATACTTATTTAGTCATTTACGGTTTTGATTACTACTACTTGTTAAGCCAGCGTAAGATGCTGCAACCCTTTGAAAAGTTTACCCTCTTGGTTGGAAGTATACCCTACACTGATTCAACTTCAAAAACAACATTTCCGTATACGAATTTTGTACCAAAAAGGTTCGGAACTGAAAATATGTCAGTCCTTTAATGAGATTCCGAGCATAATGCCCCGATCGAGAGTGCTACTTCTTTACCAACTCGCCATTTTTATATTCATATTCGATCGAGAGTTTGCCGTCTTGGTCATACCACTTTGAAACACCATCTCGCACACCATTTTTATAGTTGCCCTCCTCCATCAGTTTCGAGTTGTAGTCGTAATAGATGCGAACTGTGCCCTCAATTTTTCCATTCATATAGTTGCGCTCCTCCTTCAGGCTGGTAGACTTGAACTCTTTATAGTCGCCATGGCGCAGGCCGTTGTGATAATAGAACCTTTTTGTCATTTGGCCGTTCTCCACTTCCATGCATAAACCCTCCTTCTTTCCTTCAAAGTAGGTTGTTACCGATTTGACAAGTCCGTTGGTTTGGTATTCCGTCCATGCTCCGTGGCGTTTGTTGTTCAAGTAATAACCGTCAGCAGACTTTAGCCCACCTTGGTCAACCAACTTTACGCGCACCAGCCCCGGTGTATCTGTAAATTCCTCTTTTATAGCTCCAACCGGTATTCCCTCTTCGCCACCATCTGATGTAGGGGCGGTTGGTTGGAGTGCGGTCTGGTCTGTTGCCACTGCAGGCGAGCTGCTTGTTTCAGGTTTTTGATTGCACGCCAACAGCGTGAATAAAAAAATTACTGCAAGACCTCTCATAAGTTAAAAATTTTACTTCCAAATATATCGAGTAATTTTGCTTCGTCAACTGTCGATTGGCCTGAGAAAAATTCAATGGGCACGGTTTTTAAGCTTAGTGGTGCAAGCCGGCTACTTTACACGGTAGTTGAAAATGTTTCAAATTCAAGGAAAAATAAAACTTTTTTTAACTAGTTGGTCACCTCCCAACCCTGTTCTCCATTTATCGTTGAACTAAAGTATTCATTCATACCATGTATGAGCTCCTCCAATCCACCTTCCGCCAATTAACTTAATGGGAGTCAGTTTTACTGAGCCCCTCACTTCTTTTCTTAATTTCTGAAAACAACTTAATCCAATTATTATATGTGGGCTATACTAGAATTTTGCCTGTTGGCAGCTTTTGTACTGCTTTCCATCACCGAGTTTTTCTATCCGCTTCTCACTGGGAAGCCTCTTTTTGGATCTTTTAGAAAAGTCGATGAAGCGAAAATTCAAGAGGAAGTTCCAATTGAAGAAAAGATTTCCAACGCAAAAGAAAAAGTAAAGGAAATAAAAGACGTACAAGAAGAAGTGAACAAGAAATTTAAATCGGCCGAGCAATTGAAAGCGGAGGCAGATGATTTATTAAACAACAAAAACAACTAAACAAATTTAAATAATCTATAGTATGGAAAACCCCCTTAGTAAAGTAAATGTCCTTGGTAGTTCAAGAAGAGTTCTATTTGTCGGCTTCGGCATTTTATTCATCATTTTGATTTTGTTTTCAGGAAAGATTGTCGAAAATGTTGATAACTCTGAAATAGTTATTATTCAAAGCGCTTTTTCAGGAAAGGTTTCGATTTACACAACTCCTGGCCCCGTTTTTCAGGCATTTGGCACGGCCACGCACTATAAAAAATCGAATCAATTTTGGTTCAGCAAAACCAAAGATGAAGGCAAGTCTGTTGACCAGTCAATTAAAATAAGATTTAACGATGGCGGTCATGGTTCAATCTCAGGCTCGGTGCGTTGGTATATGCCCTCTGATGAAAAAGCCATTTTAAAATTGCATACCGATTTCGGATCACACGATGCGGTGGAACAGCAATTAGTAAGGCAGGCGGTAACCAAATCTGTTTATATGACTGGTCCATTGATGTCATCTAAAGAATCTTCGGCAGAAAAACGCAACGATTTGCTGTCGTATATTGAAGACCAGTCCATCAACGGTGTTTATCGCACCAAGCAAGAAGACATAAAAGTGCATGATGATTTGATGAACACCGACAAAACTGTAACCGTTGTAAAAATCGTGAAAGACAAAAACAATTTGCCCATGCGCCAAGAAGCATCGAGCGTGAAAATGTACGGTGTCAGTTTGCAGGGTTTAGCGTTGAACTCAATTGATTATGATTCTGAAGTGGAGAATCAAATCAAAGTACAACAGCAAGCGTACATGCAAGTGCAAACTGCCATTGCCAATTCAAAGAAAGCCGAGCAAGATGCGATTACAACTGAGTTGCAAGGTAAAGCCGCGGCAGCAAAAGCCAAGTGGGAACAAGAGGTGATAAAAGCCCAGGCTATTACGCAAGCTCAACAAGAAAAAGAAGTTGCTGCATTGGAAGCACAGACTGCATTGTTGGCAGCGCAAAAAGTAAAAACAGATGCCGATGCAAAAGCCTATGCCAACAGCAAATTGGTAAGTGCGGGTTTGACACCACAGGAAAAAGCGCAATTTGAAAAAGACACTAAAGTAGGTGTGGCAGAAGCTCTTTCTAAAATTGTGTTGCCAACCACTTATATGAGTGGCAATGGCGGAACCAAAGATGCTTCGATGCTAGAAAGTATTTTAGGCGTGAAGCTACTGGGCACGGAAAAGAAACAGTAAGTACCAACTACTTTACTTTAAACTTAAAATCCCCTCTTTAAAAAAGAGGGGATTTTTTA
>JBJTHA010000108.1:0-4606 GCA_046094265.1 Cytophagales bacterium | reverse complement strand
ACCCAATTGTGTCGCACTTCTTTGTAGACATTTTCAATCTTTCAGTGGCGGTCTATTATGGTATTATCGCATTTGAAAACTTTTAGGATGACTGGTTTACAGTAAACAGTTGGCAATTTTGGCAAGCTAAAACTGCCGACTGTCTCCTGCCAACTGCCTATTTACTCCTCTTCCCTCGCCAACTCTGCCCCACTAGCAAATTTCTCTTTTATCTTTTTTTCCAGTTCGTCCATCAGTTCAGGATTGTCTTCTATCAACTGCTTTACGGCATCGCGACCTTGGCCTAACTTGTTGCCACTGTAGGAGAACCACGAACCTGATTTTTGAATGACATTCAATTCAACACCCAAATCAACGATTTCTCCAGACTTCGAAATTCCGCGCCCATACATGATATCAAATTCCACGATCTTAAACGGGGGAGCTACTTTATTTTTCACCACCTTCACCTTCACTCTGTTGCCCGTAATATTGTCTGCATCTTCTTTGATCTGCCCTATTCTGCGAATGTCCAGTCGCACCGAAGCATAAAATTTCAGAGCATTACCACCCGTAGTAGTTTCCGGGTTGCCAAACATCACACCTATTTTCTCGCGCAACTGATTGATGAAGACGCACGCACAACCTGTCTTGCTGATGGTTCCCGTCAATTTTCTTAATGCTTGCGACATTAAACGGGCTTGCAAGCCCATCTTACTTTCACCCATTTCGCCTTCCAATTCGGCTTTGGGCACAAGTGCTGCAACCGAGTCAATAACGATAATATCAATCGCGCCCGAGCGTATTAAGTGTTCGGCTATTTCCAATGCTTGCTCTCCATTGTCTGGCTGAGAGATGAGCAAATTTTCAGTATCGATGCCCAGTTTCTCCGCATAACTCTTGTCAAAGGCGTGTTCCGCGTCAATAAAAGCAGCCAAGCCTCCTTTTTTTTGGGCTTCAGCAATGGCGTGCATCGTTAAGGTTGTCTTACCAGATGATTCTGGGCCGTAAATCTCAATCACGCGGCCACGCGGTAATCCACCAATACCTAAGGCTATATCTAACCCAAGCGAACCAGTGGAAATAGCAGGCACATCCACTATTCGCTGGTCGTTCAACTTCATTACTGTGCCCTTACCGTAGGTTTTTTCCAGTTTATCGATTGTTAACTGGAGGGCTTTCATTTTTTCTTTTACATCGCTCATGTCTTCTGATTCTAGGGTTGCTGTTTTGCTCATAAACTTGTCTTTAAAATGCTAAATTAATTAGCAAATACTAAAAAACAAATCATAGGCATAAATATTTGGTCAAATATGATCTTAAGTTGGCTTACTTTCGCAGAGTGATTAAAAAGATATTTTTTGGGCTGTTGGTTGTGTTGGCTATTCTGGTGATATGGAACTGGTCACTAGTGAATTATGGTATCCGCCAAGGACTAGGTCAACTAGACATTGTTTGGAATGCCAGGCCGGTGCAAGAGTTTTTGAATGACCCTGCTTTCCCCGACTCGCTTAAAACCAAACTGCGATTGATCGATGACATTCGAAATTTTGCCATTGACTCGTTAGGATTGAAAGACACCAAAAACTACAAGACCCTTTACGACCAAAAAAATCAAGAGGTGATGTGGGTAGTGCAGGCATGCGAACCGTTCGAGTTAAAACCAAAAGAATGGCACTTTCCCATTGTGGGCACAGTGCCGTACAAAGGTTTTTTTGAAAAAGAAAAAGCACTAACCCTTAGCAAGGAACTAGAGGCCCAAGGGTACGATGTGAGCGTGCGTAACCCCGGGGGATGGTCCACACTGGGTTGGTTTACAGATCCCATTTTAAGTGGAATGTTAGATAGAAGTGAGGGCGACTTGGCCAGCCTTATTATCCACGAAATGGTTCATGCCACCGTATTTGTAAAAGATGATGCCGACTTTAATGAAAACTTAGCCGATTTTATTGGCGACACTGCCGCCTACCATTTTTTGAAACACAAGTTTGGGGCGGAATCAAAACAATATTTAGATTATTTACATAGCGATCAGGATTATCGAAAGTTTACACGGCACATTTTGAGGGGGACAGAATCGTTAGATAGCCTGTACAAAAGTCTAAAACCCGAAGAGGCTATCGAACAAAAAAAAGAAAAGAAACACAGTTTAATAGAGAGAATTGTAATTGCTATGGATACGCTGCACCTTTATAACCAGGGCGGCAGCCACCGCATGAAGAAACACCTGCCCAACAATACATTCTTTATGTCGTACAGGTTGTACAAATCCAAACAAACTGTTTTTGGTTTAGAGCTGAACGAAAAATTCAAAGGCGATATGCGTGCCTACATTTTATACTTAACAGGTAAGTATCCTTTTCTATAAACGTCTTTTCAGCAAACCGTTCGAATCGTAAAAAATTAGGTGCGCTAAAAAAGAGGTGTACTTTCAGACCCTATTGTTCCTATTAACGAATAGAAATCGTAGATCGATCGTATTAAGTAATTGTTAAGTTGTTAACGTTGGTTTTCAAATGGCTTAATTTCAACCTAATTTTAAATCGAAATTTGAAGCAACATGGCCAAAGTGGCACAAAAAATTTTAGTGGTTGACGATGAAGAGCCCATACTGGAACTGTTAAAATATAATCTTGAAAAAGAAGGATACGATGTAAAGGCAGCGAGCGATGGTGTACAAGCTTTAGAATTGGCAAAAAAATTTCAACCTGATTTGGTGTTGCTCGACATTATGATGCCACGCATGGACGGAGTAGAAACGTGCCGCCAACTGCGGGCCATGCCTGAATTATCGAACGCTTTTATCGTTTTTTTAACAGCACGCACTGAAGAATACTCCGAAATTGCTGCTTTTGATGGCGGTGCTGATGACTACATACAAAAACCCATAAAACCTCGTGCACTCATGAGCCGCATTAGTGCGTTGTTTAGACGAGGTTCGAAAAAGAAAAATGAGTCCAGCCAAATTAAAATTGGAGATTTAGTAATTGATCGGTCTAGTTACACCATCAAAGTGAAAGACCTTGAAGTAAGCCTACCTAAAAAAGAATTTGAACTATTGTTTTTCTTGGCCCAAAATCCAAACAAAGTATTCAACCGCGATGAGTTGTTGCAGAACATTTGGGGATCTGATGTGTACGTGCTGGCACGCACCGTTGATGTGCACATCCGCAAGGTGCGCGAGAAGATTGGGGAAGATTATATCTCCACAGTCAAGGGCGTAGGGTACAAATTCAATCTGAATTAAATGTGTTGATGTTTTTGACGTGGTGACGTCTGCATATCTTGATCTTTAACCTATCAACACGTTCAGCACCTCAATACTTCCGAACGTCAATATTTCCGCACATTTAAAAATTGGTATTTTTGCCCTCGCATGGTTTACAGCGCACGCACGCTCTCCTTATTGCTGGCTTCTTCAATTGCCATCGTCACTACTCTCTTCCTGTCGTTGGTGGAGGGCGTGGAGCGAGGTGCACTTTTTGTGGCATGCGTCATTAGTTTTTCAGCATCCTACCTGCTCACTTTCGTGATTCTAGAATTTTTGATCTTTCGCGAAATCAACAAAATCTACAAACTCATTGGTAAGTTAAAGAAGAAGGAATTGTCGGGCATCGCCAAACAAAAAGGCGGGGCATTAAACCCCCTGGAGAAAATCAACGAAGAGATTTTTTCATTTGCTACCTTAAAACAAAAAGAAATTGATGAACTTAAAAAGCTAGAGGCCTTTCGCAAAGAATTTATTGCCGATGTGAGCCACGAATTGAAAACACCCATTTTTGCAGCCCAAGGGTTTGTGCACACATTGCTGGATGGTGCCGTTAACGACAAAAACGTGCGCACTAAATTTTTGAAAAAAGCTGCAAAAAGCTTAGATGGGTTAGATGACTTAGTGCAAGACCTACTCACACTCTCACAAATAGAAACAGGTGACATTAAAATGCACTTTGAGCAGTTTGACATGCGTAAGCTTTGCGAAGAAGTAATCGAACAGTTTGAAGAAAAAGCAGAACTAAAAAAAATAAAGCTTCGGCTGCTGGCAGATCGTCACGGCAAATACAATGTATATGCAGACTATAAGCGCATCACACAAGTAATCAACAACCTAGTATCTAACGCGATCAACTATACACCCGATGAGGGCGAAGTAAACATCAGTTTTGATGTGGGGAAAAAAAACCTCACCACATTGGTAGTGGATACAGGTGAGGGCATACCTGCATTGCATCTGCACCGCATTTTTGAGCGTTTCTACCGCGTAGATAAAAGCCGCAGCCGCGAGAAAGGCGGCACCGGTTTGGGTTTGGCGATTGTAAAACATATTTTAGAAGGCCACAGCACCAAGGCAGAAGTGCAGAGTACCGTGGGCGTGGGCTCGGTGTTCAGCTTTAAGTTACCCAGATCGAAAGGGGAGGGTGAGCAAGCGGATTAGTCTTACCTTTGCCTCGTGAAAAACACCAAATTCAATTTTGAAGATGCCATCCTTTTTCAAAACGAGGATTACGTACTCGTGAACAAGCCTCCATTTATTTCAACACTAGAAGACCGCAACGACCCCAACAACATTTTAGAGATTGTGCGCACGCATTTACCTGATCCGCAAGTTTGCCATCGGCTAGATAAAGAT
>JBJTHA010000107.1:0-12948 GCA_046094265.1 Cytophagales bacterium | reverse complement strand
GTGTATTAATGGCTGCGGCTCAACAAAATTTTTTTAATGTTCCATCTTCAGACATTACTGAAAAGAAAAAAGTTTTTTTTCAGCAGCAGTTTAATATCGGTAATGGATTGTTGCAACTTAACTCTACTTTTTGTTGGGGGTTGGGAAAGGGCACCGAGGTAGGTTTTAATGTGACTGGATTAACTATCAATACCTCTGGCGCAGGCAATTTGTTTTTAGTGAATAGTAATTTGGCTAATTCGCCAGTGTATCCTTTTTTTACCATTAATGCGCAGAAGTCATTTAATTTATTAAAAAATTTCTCATTAGCGTTTGGAACGCAAATGGGAATATCCGTTGGTTCACATTTTGGTAGTTATACCTATGGCAATGCTATTACAAAGATACCTGGTTGGAATACGAAATTAGTGGTTGGGCTTTACGGTGCTACAGATTCTTTTTTGGGGCCAGAAGACAGAAATATTTTCCTTAATGGTCTCAATACGGTAGGTTTTCAAGTAGGAGTGGAGCAGCCGATCATTCAAGAGAAGTTTTTTTTTGATTGTTGAGAACATAAATGGTAAGCATAGTTTAGGGGAAACTACGCTAGGAGGTGCTTATTATTTCACTACTCATTGGGTATTTTCAGTTGGCTACCAATTCCCTAACCCGCAAAGTAAAACGGCAGAGTCATGGGTGATAGAAATGACCTATGTGCCCCGAAGTCATCGCCAGTAGCTTTTTAAACTAAAGGCTATAAAAGAAATATTCAGTTATTGATAAACCCGTACGTAGTCAACCTCCATGCGTTGCGGCCATATAGAATCATCAATGCCTTCTTTGCCGCCCCAGTTACCGCCTACGGAAATGTTCATGATCAAATGAAATTTTTGATCGAATGGCCAGCCTTCAAAATTGTCTTCGGGATTTCGCTTTACCGTATGGTAAAGTTTATCGTCAACAAAAAAATCAATCTTGTCTTTTTCCCAGTTTACTGCATAAACATGAAATATGTCTGAACAATCGTAAATGATGATTTTACCTTCTTGCTGGGTTTGTAGTATGTGATTGTATTTTTTGCTGTGAAGCGTGCCGTGTATCACACCCCGATCATAGCCCACATGCTCCATGATGTCAATTTCGCCACTGGTGGGCCAACCACCATACTTCCAATCTGTGGGCAGCATCCAAATGGCCGGCCATGTGCCTTTTCCCTTTGGAATTTTCGCCTTTACTTCAATCCGTCCATATAACCAATCTCCTTTGTGCTTCGATACGATCCGAGCGGAGGTGTAGGCTTTTCCTCCAATAGAATCTTTGTGTGCTTCAATGATTAATAGCCCATTCTGAATGCGCACATTTTTAGCGAGTTGAGTATAATATTGCGCCTCGTTGTTGCCCCATCCACAAATAGATGGGCAACCACTGCCAGTGTCGTATCCCCAGTGTGTGCTATCGGGTATACCTTCAACATTAAATTCGTCAGACCAAACCAGTTTTGATCGTTGTTTGCAGCAGACTAGAGTTAATGTGATAAAAAAGACCGCGAGGGTATTTTTCATTTTTTGGCAAAAGTGAGTTTAAAATAAATGAGTAATACGCTCAATATGCAGACTATGCTGTTGGCAATAATCACTGGCCACAACATTAAGGCAAATGCGTAAGTCAACCATACCATCGTGCTCAGTAACACTATCAGCATCATGGTCAGGCTTAGGTCCCGCGCGCTTTTGGTTTTCCATACTTTGTATACCTGGGGTAGGAACGTGACACTTGTAAGGAGCGCTCCAAAATGGCCAACGGCTTCTATCCAATTCATAATCAATTGTTAAAAAAATTCATGGTACGCTCGGCACCGATCGTGCAAAATGACAAAATCATTTCAATGGCGCGATCCATGTGCTGGGGCAGTTCTTGAAATTCCTGCTGTGTAAAATTGCCTAAAACGAAGTTTACTTGCTGCCCTTTAGCAAACTCATTTCCAATGCCAAACCGAAGGCGCGTGTAATCTTGCCCGCCCAATGTTTGTTCAATATTTTTTAGTCCGTTGTGCCCAGCAGAACTTCCTTTTGTGCGCATGCGCAAACTGCCGAATGGCAAAGCCATCTCATCCACTACAACCAACAAATTTTCTTTTTGTATTTTCAGGTCGTGCAGCCAGTACGCGATGGCTTTGCCGCTCAGGTTCATGTAGGTGTTGGGTTTGATCAGATGAATTTGTTTTCCCTTGTACTTCAATTCTGTTTTATCAGCCAGTCGTTCGGTAGTAAAGTCAATTTTATAATTATCAGCTAGCCGATCCAAAACTAAAAAGCCTGCGTTGTGCCTCGTAAGCTCATATTCGGCACCGATATTGCCCAAACCCGCGATTAAAAATTTCATGTAGGCAAAGCTAGAGAAAGAATTTCCGACTAAAAAAATAATCCCGCCCACCAAAAGGTAAGCGGGATTTGTAGTTTGTAAAAACCTCTTATTTCTTCTTTTCGTCTTTCTTTGGAGCTTCAGCTTTTTTGGCATCGGCAGCGGGAGCAGCGGCAGGTGCGGCAGCCCCTTCAGCGGGAGCAGCGGCAGCGACTTCTTCAGCTACCTTAGCAGCGCGTGGCACTTCAACAGATGCAATGGCAGCAGCTTTTGGGTCTAAAAATTCTAAGTTGGCAATTTGCATATCGCCAACTTTAATGGCGTGGTGAAAATCCAACTCGGTGCAATCTATATCGATGTGATCGGGCATATATTTGGGCAGAGCTGCTACTTTTAAGGCAGCGCGCTTGCGCACCAACAATCCACCCTTCTCTACGCCTTTTGCTTGGCCTACTAAGCGAACGGGGATTTCCATTTTGATTTTACGATCTTCGCTGATACGAAGGAAATCAACATGCAAAATAATTTCACTTACGGGATGAAACTGTACCTCTTGCATGATGGCCTGACACTCTTCTCCTTCAATATTTAAGTGTACAAAGTGTGCTTCGTTGGTGTAAACCAAATCACGGAACAGAATTACGGGTGCGTAAAAATGAACTTGCTCGCCACCTCCGTATAACACACATGGCACATTGCCTTCTTCACGAACCTTGGCAGAGCTTGTCTTGCCGAGATTTGCTCTTCGATACCCTATAATCTCGATTGTTTTCATAATTGTTTTTGTTTATCGTTAAAATTAAAAATTGATTACAAACGAATGAATAATGAACTGATAGACTCGTGGTCGTGGATTTTTCGTATTGCTTTTGCGAATAAATCCGATACAGTCAATACTTTAATTTTTGAAATGGTTTGCTTTAATGGGATAGTATCGCTTACCACTAATTCCACTAAATCAGAACCTTGAACATTTTCGTAAGCTTTTCCGGACAAAACGGGATGTGTACAAATTGCACGGACTGAGGAAGCGCCTTTTTCTTTTAATAAAGAGGCTGCTTTGCACAAAGTGCCCCCGGTATCCACCAAGTCATCTACCAAAATCACATCTTTACCTTCCACTTCGCCAATCAGGCGCATCGCTTCAATTTTGTTGGCCTCTTTCCTATACTTGTCGCATACTGCCAGTTCAGCATTAAAGAATTTTGCGAAACTGCGGGCGCGTTTAATTCCACCCACATCTGGGGAGGCAAACATTATGTTATTCAAATTCAATGATTTGAGGTAAGGAACAAAAATGTAATTACCATCTAAGTGATCGACTGGAATATCAAAGAAACCTTGAATTTGATCTGCGTGTAAATCACATGTCATTACCCGTGTGGCACCTGCCGCTGATAGCAGATTTGCAATCAATTTAGCAGCTATTGCCACGCGTGGCTTATCTTTTCTATCTTGTCTGGCATATCCAAAATACGGAACAATCACATTAACAGTAGATGCACTGGCGCGTTTTGCTGCGTCAATCATCAACAAAAGCTCCATAAAATTTTCTGCGGGGGCAAAAGTAGATTGGATAATAAAAACATCATGCCCGCGCACAGATTCGCTGATAAAGGGCGACATTTCGCCATCGCTGAATTGTTGATAATCCACTCGGCCTAGCGGCTCGCCATAGGCATGCGCAATTTTTTCCGCTAGGTAAGTAGTAGCGCGCCCCGAAAAAAGTTTTACCGCCATGTTCAACAACATTAATTAAAAACCCGCCTTGGTAAACAAGACGGGTTTTTGTGTGGTTGTCCTACTAGGATTCGAACCTAGAAAAGCAGAATCAAAATCTGCTGTGTTACCATTACACCATAGGACAATTTGTATCCTTAAAAAAAGGTTTGCAAAGGTAGGATTAATTTTCAAATGCGAAAACCGAATTTCGAAGGTTTTTCTAAAAGTTGGTTAAGGCATTTCGGTTTCTTTTGGGGTGGTGCCCTCCACAAATCCCTCAGCCCAAAAGCGGTATTTATCTAAAATAGAAATGACGGCATTGCGAAGGTGGCGTTGGTTATTGAAGTCGATGCTGCCATAGTAAGTAGTGGCATACCCTTGCCAAATAGATCGGTTCTGCCGCCTGTCAAAAAATTGGATTAATAAGGTGCCCGTTTTTAGGTTTAACTTTTTAGGGTTATAGGTTAAATCTACTTGTTGTGTTTTTACCCATTCTTCTATTTCAGGCTGATTGTATCCATTGAAACGAAGGCTATCAGCATACATTTTGTAACCAATAATTAAATGAGGCCGATTATTGGTCTGTTTGTATCCTAAAAATTTCATCCTATTGATAATTGATTTTTCAATAAGCGTAATTGCAGTAGAGGTGTCTACGATACCGAGGGGTTTCATCAGGGTAAAAGTCCGGTAACGTTTGAAATTGCCTCGATAGCTGTAATCGTATTCAACCGGCAGTTCTTTATAGCCCAAGCAACAAGCAAGCGAAAGAAGAGCAAGAGCGTAGAGCACAGATTTCTTCATAGCTCA
Source organism: Cytophagales bacterium (assembly GCA_046094265.1). Lineage (GTDB taxonomy): Bacteria > Bacteroidota > Bacteroidia > Cytophagales > Cyclobacteriaceae > ELB16-189. Next base: position 8,076 of record JBJTHA010000107.1, on the reverse strand, counting down.
AGGGTTTAGCTGTTGAAAGTTACCGTAAATTAGGGCGAAGTACAAGTAGTCACCAACATAAAATAAATCATGCAAGGCAGCAGTCTAAATGCAGCATTTCATCAAACTATTGGCACAAAATTTCACTTATTCAATAGTCTTTTCTTAAACCTGCCATTTCAAAATGTGTTGCGTACTGGCACACTGTTGCCGTTGCTCCAACAGCACTGTGCCGAGGGTTTTGAGAAAGGTCTGAAGGCAAACGAGATTATCCACGACTTTTTTAAAGAGCACGCGCCAAACAGCACTTCTGAAGAACAACTTGAATTTCAATTCAACATCATTCAATACGTAGAGCGGCAAGTAGCATTGTTCGATTCGGTGGAGGACGCTGCTTTTGAGCAAGTGAACGACCTAAACGGTAGGGGCACGGTGCCTGCTTTGATTTTGCGTGCACGTTACGATGACAAAATCCAATTACTTCGCGAAAAGTTGGAACAGTTTAGTTTGCGTGTAGTGCTCACTGCTCACCCTACGCAGTTTTATCCAGGTCATGTGTTGGGTATTCTCACGGACTTAGAAAACGCGATTCGGGCAAACGACTTTACGCTTATCAACCAATTGTTGCAGCAGTTAGGTAAAACAGGTTTTATTAACCAGCAGAAACCAACACCTTATGATGAGGCGTTGAGTTTAACATGGTATTTAGAAAACGTTTTTTACAAATCTATTCCGCAAATTATTGAATCTCTTGCCAGCGGTTTGCAAATCAATTTGAGTGACTGGAAAAACCATCGCTTAATGGTAGTGGGCTTTTGGCCGGGTGGAGACCGAGATGGTAACCCCTTCGTAACGACCGACATCACCTTAAAGGTTGCCTCGCGGTTACGCGAATCAATTCTTAAATGCTACTACCAAGATGCCCGGTTGCTTCGCAGGCGGCTGACATTCCAAGGCGTGCATAACATCATTATCAATATCGAACAGAAGGTTTATAACTTAGTCTTTAAAAAAGAAGAGAGCTATCTTACCCCAGCTACGCTGTTGCTAGAATTACAACAGGCGCGAGCCCTGCTCATATCAGAGCACAACGGGCTTTTTGTCGACCTATTGGATCGCTTTATACTAAAAGTGAAAATCTTCGGGTTTCATTTTGCGGCCCTCGATATACGCCAAGACAGCCGTAAGCACGATGCCGTGTGGCATGAAATCTTGAATAAGTTATCGCAAAAGCGCCAAAGTATTTCTGCAAACGAATTTGATCAATTAACAGAAGAAGAGAAAATCAGCTATTTACTGTCCCTCAACACCAATCTGATTTTCTTAGACTTTGAAGATGCCTTGGTTAATGAGACAATTCAAAGCATACTTGCCATTGGGAAGATTCAACACCAAAATGGAGAAGATGGTTGTCACCGTTATGTGATCAGTAACTGCCAAAGTGCATTGCACATCATCGAAGTATATATGCTCGCCAAACTTTTGATTGGTACCACCACGGGACTCAAACTCGATATTGTACCACTATTTGAGACGATAGACGATTTGGCCAACTGTGGAGATATCATGCAGCGATTGTACTCCATTCCCGCGTACCGCGAGCACTTGGAAAGCCGAAGAAATCATCAAACGATCATGCTTGGCTTTTCTGATGGAACAAAGGACGGAGGATACCTTCGTGCTAATTGGTCAATTTTTCGGGCAAAGGAAAACCTTACTACCATTTCGCGGAGCTTTGGTTTGAAGGCACTTTTTTTTGACGGTCGTGGCGGGCCGCCAGCGCGTGGTGGCGGCAACACACACGACTTTTACGCATCGCTGGGCGACACCATAGAGCAAGAAGAAGTGCAGGTTACCGTGCAGGGCCAAACCATCAGTTCAAACTTTGGAAAGCCCGCCTCTTGTCAGTTCAACCTTGAACAGCTAATTTCGGCAGGTGTTGAGGGCGAAGTGTTTGGTAAGAGCTCTTCTATGACGGATGCAGAAAAGCAACTGTTGGATGAACTTGCCCATGCAGGTCATACCGCGTATTTGGATTTGCGTCATCATGAAAAATTTGTGCCGTACCTAGAGAAAGTCACCCCGCTTTCTTTTTTTGGTGATACCAACATTGGATCTAGGCCTGTGAAACGCAGTGGTGGCGCGGGGCTGAAGTTTGAAGACCTCCGCGCGATACCATTCGTTGGATCATGGGCGATGATGAAACAGAACATACCTGGTTTCTATGGCGTGGGCTCGGCATTAAAGGAGTTGAATGCAAAAGGCAAAGGAGCAGAACTGCGCGCACTGTATCGAAACTCTTTGTTCTTCCGCACGCTGTTGGGTAACAGTATGATGTCGCTGACAAAAACCTATTACCAAGCTACCACTTACTTACGCCACGATGTGGAGTTTGGCGCGTTCTGGCAAAAAATGTTTGCGGAATTTGAATTGTCGAAGAGACAGACGCTGGATGTATCTGAATTAAGTGAGTTGATGGGCAATAACCCTAGCATACGGCAGTCAGTACACCTGCGCGAGCAGATAGTGCTGCCACTCATCGCCATTCAGCAGGCATCGCTCATGAATCTCCGAAACTTGTCAGAAGAAAACAAAGCGCATGAGTTGCGTTATCGAAAGTTGTTGATCCGTTGTATGTTTGGCATCATCAACGCGGCACGCAATTCGGCCTAACCTCAAATTGAAAGATGCAGATGGATTTAGCGGCATTTAAAGTTAAGGCACAAACGGAGTCTGCTCAAAACAAAAAGTTTTTGAACAGCTTTAAGAAACGAAATCCCCGCGAGATAGACGATTTGTTTCACGCTGCCCATGAGGAAGTTTTCAGCGAAATCGATTGCCTGACTTGTGCCAACTGTTGCAAAACCACTAGTCCTATTTTTTATCAAACTGATATTGAACGCGTAGCGAAGGCACTACGCATAAAGCCTGGTGACTTTATTCAAAAATACCTGCGCATTGACGAAGACAAGGACTATGTTTTGCAGTCTTCGCCATGTCCGTTTTTAGATGATGATAACCGTTGCCGAGTGTACCAAGATCGGCCCAAAGCGTGCCGAGAATATCCGCACACAGACAGGAAAAAGATGGTACAAATTATGGATCTTACGCATAAGAATACCTTGGTATGTCCAGCGGTATTGGAGATGGTGGAACGCATGCGCCAACCCGTTGATTAACAGCGACCCCAAAAGAATAATCGACAGTGCAGAAATTTACTAGCACACAGAAGACAAAAAAGCCAACCCGTAAAATGCCTAGTTTTGCGCGATACACAAGCCAACGCTTCTGGCACCATTGCGACTGAAAAACTCATCTTAACCGACTGAAATAGGAAATAGCATTTGTAAGTGAATTTAAATGAATTGAAACCAAGAAAGACACTGAACAAAGCCCTTTTTAAAAGTAAAACTGAATAGGACTGAAATTGAAGGTTTCAAAACTAATCTTATTGCTTTACTCGACAGGACAAATGACACAGAAAGCGAAGAGTTTCATAAAAATTTGGTTTCGGACTTTCTCAAAGACACCTGTTACAAGCAAAACCATTTTATAAGTACCAATGGTCTGTGTATCCAATTTCAAACTTCATAAAACTAAAATAACTATTGCATCGCATTAGAAAACCTACAAAGCGGTTAGGGGTTCTGGAAATCAACAAAACAAACGTTTCTTCTTGTGGTTGCTGTTATGCCTTTTGCTGGCAATACTACCTTGGTTTATTCTCTAAGAATTCCAACGCCACTTTTGCCGATTCGTGAGGTATCTCTTCCATTGGCACATGACCAGCGCCCGGAAAAATATGCAATTGAGAACCTTTGATGGCCCCGTGAAAGCGGTGGGCATTTGCCACAGGAATCCACGAATCTTTCTCGCCCCATAAGATCAAGGTGGGTTGCTGAATTGATGAAATATTATCTTGTAAGTCTTTACCCCGTTGCCGCAAACGATCCATGGTGGCCTTGCGGTTTCCCTCGCGCATCATCAGATCAAAAAACCGATTTACATCCGCGTCTTTCACCTTGGCCGGATCGCCATATACTTGTTTGAGGTTGAAGCGAAACAAAAATTTAGGCGTGATTTTAATCATTGCACTGGCGACAGTCTCATTTTGTAGCACCTTAAAAATAAATGGGCGCGATTGCTTTTTTTCACCCGTTCCCGGAAGTTTCCAAAAGCCTGCGGCATCTACCAAAATCAATTTCTTAACGCGGTGCGGATAGCGCAAAGCCAATTGCCATGCTACTTGTCCGCCCATGGAATTGCCCGCGACATAAAACGTGTCGATTTTTAAATGGTCAGCGAGCTGAATGACAAGTTTGCCATAATCTTCTGTGGTGTAGCTCTTGGTCGCACTTGGGCCTGTGAGTCCATGCCCGGGAAAATCCAACGAAATGGTGCGAAGTGATTGACTAAGTTCTGACTCCCAACCTGCCCACGTATGCAACGAAGCAAAGCTGCCGTGCAGTAAGAATAGGGGAGTCCCTTGGCCGCGGTCGCGCACATGAATCTTTTCTGTACCAATTGAAATGTATTTGCTTTCAGCGGTGAAGTATTCTGGCTCTAGATTACCTACCGGAATATCTGGCTGGTACCAAACAACTGCCAACACTAATAGAAGAGCCAGCAGGCCGCCAACAAGAAAGGCAACAAACTTGAATATGCGTTTGAGCATTACCAATCGGGTTTGCCTTTGTCTTTCGGTTTAGTGCCTTTTCGTTTGTTCTGTTGCAGGTATTGCTTCTCTTGGTTCTTCATCGCCTCCAAAATCATTTTCGCTTTCTCTTCGGACATTTCCATGTCTTTGAGTTTATCTTTTACCGATGGCGGAATGTCTTTCTTTTCTTTGTCCTGTTTCTCCTTTTGCTCTTGCTGTTCTTTTTGCTCTTGTTCCTTTTTTTGCTGCTCTTTATCTTTTTGTTCTTTTTTCTCTTCCTCTTTCTTTTCTTGTTCTTTTTGCTCCTGCTCTTTTTTCTGCTGGTCTTTATTCTGTTGATCCTTTTTTTTCTGTTCTTTCTTTTCCTGTTCCTTTTTTTCTTGCTCTTTTTTCTCTTGCTCTTTCTTTTCCTGTTCTTTCTTTTCTTCGTCTTTGATCTGTTCGCGAAGCGCTTTTAAGCGCTGGTCGTTGGGGAACTGTCTGATTGCTTGGTCCAGCACACCCACAGCTTGCCGATCTTGCTTATCGATAAACAACTTTGACGCATTGTGGAAAGCAATATCTGCCGTTTGCGATAAGCAAACGTGAGATATTAAAATGGCTAGCACGAAAAGTAATTTCTTCATTTGTTAATGTCTGCAACAATTTTTGTGCGATTAATGAATTCGTTGTAGTGTGCCACAGTTTTATCTTTCGCCAGCCCGTCTACCATCAGTTGATGTGCTTCTTGGTATTTCCGCTGGCTGACCAATTGATCGGCTTTTGCTTTGAGTTGTTTGGCAAATTCAGATGGCTCAATGTCTTTGTCTTTCTTCGAATCGTTCTTGTTGTCTTTTTTCTTTTGCTCGGCAAGTTTTTTCTTCACCACTTCATAATTGTAACGCGCTTCTTGGTTTTCGGGGGCAGCTTTCAAAGCTTGTCTGAAATAGTTTAGTGCTTCTTCTAATTTTCCATTGGTGTCGGCCATAACCCCAAGCTGTTGGTTGGCCACAGAGCGGATGCGGGCGTTAGAGCTTTGTGCTATTTGTGAATATGTGTTGAGTGCATTGGCGGTGTCTTTCAGTTGATAGTACGCTGCCGCTAGGTTGGCACGCACTTCATCTTCAGTTACGCCCAACGAATCTACCAAATACCTATACTTCTTCGCTGCTGTTTCAAAGTCACCAGACAAAAACGCTTTCTTTGCTTCAGATTTAGCGGTATTGATTTTACCGATTTTATCCAAGTCGGTAAATAACAAAGCGATCACCAACAGCACCGCAGCCTTCATATTGAAACGGTTTTGAGACTTACCAACAAATCGAGGACTAACAACAGGATGGCCGCCAATAAGAAGTAGAAATAACGGTTGGCCGAAACATCTACAGTGCGTGCATCGCGCAGCTCACCCTCAATTTTGCCAATAGTACTAATTAAACGGTTTACATCATTGCGGCTGTCGTTGATTTCAAAATATTGGCCGTTGGTTTTGCTGGCCAATGCTTTTAACGACACAGGGTTCAGTTTTGACACCACTACGTTGCCGCTGTTGTCGGTTTTATAGCCGCGCCCCGTTTGTATTTGCGCGCCTTGCTCGGTTCCAACGCCAAGGGTGAATAATTTGATATCGTTGTCTTCCACTTCCCGTGCCACCTCGTCTGTCTCTTCTCCAAAGTCTTCGCCATCACTGATCAGGATGATCACTTTCGATTTTTGTTGGTCGGAGTTGCCGTTTTCGTCATTGATTTTTTTGAGTGCCATTTTGAGGGGTGGGCCAAAGTCAGTGCCAGATGACGGCACTAAACTGGTGTTCATGGTCTCAATAAATAGGTTGAGTGCATTTTGGTCGTAGGTGAGCGGGCATTGCATAAACGCCTCTGACGAGAAAATGATGACGCCCACACGGTCTGAACTAAAGGCCGCGACAATCTTCTTCATTTCGTACTTGATTTTTTCCAGCCTGGTGGGTTGAATGTCAAACGCGTCCATCGACTTAGACAAATCCACACAGATCATAGTGTCTTTTCCAATGGATTTAATTTCGCGTTTGGATGAACCAAATGATGGGCCTAGGTAGGCGATGATCAGCAACGCAAACAAGGCACAGCGCAAAGCAATTTTGACTAACACAGTATAAAAAGGAGTCTTCAGTACGCGGCTAATGCGCCACAAGCGCACAATGTAAGCTCCGTAGAGCACCACAAAGAGGAGTATGACCACCGCCTCAAACCAACTGAACGAGCGAAAGAAAAGCACTTTAAATAACTACAGTTAATGCGTAAAATTAAGCCAAAGACAAGAACATGACGACATCGAAAATCAAAAAAAGCAGATTCTTTGAGCCTTAAGTTTCGCTTTTTGATTCTATATTTGCACCTTTTAAGCCTTGGAGAGGTGGGTGAGAGGCTTAAACCAACAGTTTGCTAAACTGTCGTAGGGGTTAAACCTTACCGGGGGTTCGAATCCCCCCCTCTCCGCAATCAAAATCAGGGTCTCGTAGCTCAGCTGGATAGAGCAACTGCCTTCTAAGCAGTAGGTCGCTGGTTCGAATCCAGCCGGGATCACTAAGTTGGTGGATTGATATGTTTGTATATCTTTCCGCCTCCTAAAAAATGTTCGGGGTGTAGCGTAGCCCGGTATCGCGTGGCGCTTTTGCGCCAAGGTCGCAGATACGAATCTAGGTTAGTAATTTGTTTTCGGGGTGTAGCGTAGCCCGGTATCGCGCTTGGTTTGGGACCAAGAGGTCGTCAGTTCGAATCTGGCCACCCCGACAAAAAGAGCCCTCGCAGATGTGAGGGCACTTTTTTTTATGGGATTTACCGTCTACATTCTTTATAGTAAGTCAATTTCGCGTTACTATGCAGGCTCAACTCAAGATTTAGCAAACAGATTGTATGAGCACAATAGTGGTGAGACTTCCTCCATAAGAAACGGGATTCCCTGGGAGGTAATTTGGGAGATTCAGTTACCCGATAGATCGGCTGCAATGCTGCTGGAGTCAAAAATTAAGAAGCGCGGTGCAAAGAGATTTTTGGAGGACTTATCGCGTGGCGCTTAGGCGCCAAGGTCGTCAGTTCGAATCTGGCCACCCCGACAAAAAGAGCTCTCGCAGATGTGAGGGCTTTTTTTTTATGCCCTTTGGGGTTTGCATACAAAATTAAATCCTCCCAAAACCTGACTTTAGGTCAGGTATCTGTACTTGTAGCTAATTTTTAAAGTTAAGGTTAGCTTCGGGTATCCTCTATATATCCTTCGGGTATCCTTCGATCGCTCTTAGTTAAGTAAAAATGTCAGCAACTCTTTAAAAACACTTTCCCGGTTGGATGATCAAATCTTGACAAGAGGCTTTAGTAGTACGCCTGTTAAAGAGGCCATTCCTCCAACTAACCCACCGATCAGTGCTGTCAAAAGAAATGCATTTAATGGAAGCACTTTATTTATCTTCTGTGTAAGTATAGAAG
>JBJTHA010000106.1:0-14332 GCA_046094265.1 Cytophagales bacterium | reverse complement strand
GGCTGTAACAGATGCGCTTGCCAAATTACCATTGTATAAATGGACCCGAGCCAAAAGGGCTTTGATAGCCAAAATATTAAAATATGCTTGTGAGCGATTACCCTGGTCTATTAATGCCAAGGCATCATTTATATCTTTGATAATAGCTGCGTAGCTATTGGCAACAGTGCTTCGCGAAACCACGTCAGTTGCCTTTTGCGGAGTTAATACTACCGGTATTCCATATTCAGAAGTAGCATCCCAATGTTCACCAAAAGTGCGAAGCAAATCAAAATGGGCCAAAGCCCGAACGGCAAGTGCCTGACCTTTCATATTGTCTTTTTCAGATTTTGTAAAGGTTGGGTCATTCACCCCGTCTACCTGCGCAATAATGGCATTGGCTGTCGCGATAGTATAGTACATGGCCAGGTAGATATTGGAAACAATGGTATTTGATGTAGAAATGTTCACATTGCCGATTTCATCGAGCACTGTATTTTGATAACCGCCCCCTGTGCCGATGTCGCTATTGAGGTCAACTACGTTTTGAAACATGCCACCGTAGTAGTAGCGCTGCTGCAGCGAATTGTACATGCCTACAAGGGCAGCCTCGGCACCTGCTTTTGTTTTGAAAACATCGCTGCCAGCCACATCGTTAGGCGAAACCTGATCGAGCACATTGCAGGATGATACGGATACTATAACCGAAAGGATTATTGCTATTTTTTTCATAGTCGTGATCATTAGAAATTCAAATTAAAACCAACTAGATACGTGCGAGGCTGCGGATAAGCGGCATAGTCATATCCCGCTGTGCGAGGATCTGCGCTACCTGTGGAACTTACCTCTGGATCAAACCCGGTGTAGTTGGTAAATACATGTAGGTTTTGAACCGTAAAATAAAACCGGCAACTGGTGAACCAGTTTAAGTTTTTAGGTTTTAGTGTATAGCCTAACGTAACGGTGCGAATGCGCAGAAAAGAGGCATCTTCTATGTATTGCGTTGAAAAATTGTTGTAGTTCTGGTTGATGAACGAAGCGCGCGGTATGTTGGTGATATCACCCGGTTTTCTCCACCGATTCAGTGCCTCCACTGAATTATTGGCATAGACTTGATCCAAACCTCCATCGTTGGACCAACCTAGGTTCAGGTATGCCGATTTGATTTGATTGTACACGTAATTCCCAACATTGAATTGGGTTGCTACTAAAAAATCAAAATCTCCGTACGTAACGGTGTTGTTAAGTCCACCAAAATAATCGGGAATCGCTTTGCCAGCAATGCCAGCAGCATCAAACGTTATGTTTTGGGCATTTACTTTGGCACCTGTTTGATCGAAATATAACGCATCTCCATTTGCAGGATCTACGCCAGCGTATTTAACTGCCCAAAAAGTTCCCACCGATTGCCCTACTTGCATAATGTGCGTGGGGTTGCCGTCATTGTAGGCGCTCAGTAAAAGACCATTGTTGGACAATGACACATAACGATTTTGAATAAATGAAATGTTGAAACTGGTATTCCAACGCAATTTGTTGGTGGACACGTTAACAGAGTTAATGGTAAACTCCCAGCCTTTGTTTTCAATTTCACCCGCGTTGCGTGTAACCGTGGGAAACCCTGTAGTTCCAGCAATAAAATCATTACTTAATAAACCAGTTTTGTTTGATTTGAAGTAATCAATTGAACCTGAAATACGACCGCCAAATAGTTCCCAATCAATACCCGCATTAAATGCGGTGTTGCTCTGCCAGGTTAGCCCATTGCTGGGGATAACGTTGCGTGGGCGTAAGCCAGATATCCCGTTGTAACGGGCCGTTTGCCAATAGGCTACATTTTGAAAATTACCAATCTCTTGGTCGCCCGTTAACCCATAGCTTGCCCGAATTTTTAAATCAGTCAGTGCATGGTTACCAAAAAAAGATTCTCGTGAAATCCGCCAACCGATGGAACCTGAAGGGAAAACTCCATATCGGTTATTCGTAGGAAAGCGGGATGAGCCATCGGCACGAACGGTAGCGGCCACTAAAAAGCGACCGTCATAGTCGTAGTTGACACGTGTTAGGTAAGAAACCAACCCCAACCCGTCTCCACGCCCGGGCACACTCACAATGGCGGCAGCATTCCATACATTCTGCAAACCAATGCCGGTAGGAAAACCTTGACCATTGATGGTTGAACTAGATGCTTTTGTCATTTGCATGGTATAACCCGCAATGGCGCTGAACGAACCTTTACCAATTTTCTTAGTATAGGTAAGAATATTTTCATTCAGCCAGGTAAGTTGTTCGAAAACTGTGCGACTGGATTTTCCGCCCACGGGTTCTGCATCGGTGGTCAATGGCGAAAAGAAAGTTTCATCCAGAAGGTTGTTATAGTCAGTAGACCAACTGGTGCGGAATTTAAGTGCGTCATTAAATTTGTATTCGGCAAATAGGGTTCCCAAAAAACGGTTGGAAGTTGTGTAGGGAATAATTTCGTTAGCCGAACGAATGGGATTGTCCGATAACCAGTTGGTATGATACTTTGTGTAATCAGAATAATTACCGTTTATGTCATAAGGCGGCATGAGCGGGTCAGCCCCTAATGCGTTGGTGATGATACCCGTGTAAGTATTGTCATTGAAACTTCTCCGGTTGCGCGAGTGTGAGATCATAACATTTGCACCGAAAGAAAGTTTGTCGGTAGCTTGGTGATCTAAATTTAACCGACCACTTAGCCTTTTGTAATCGGAATTGACGACAATACCTGACTGATCAAAATAAGTTCCTCCAACAAAAAACCGAGTTTTTTCATTGCCGCCAGTAGCAGAAATTTCATAATTGTTGATGGGTGCGTCTTTAAGAACCTGAACAAGCCAAACTGTATTAACGCCAGAAGAGGCATCGTAGTTCAGCGGCTGGGTGAGTACGCTAGGATCAAAATTTGAACCGAATACGGTGTTGTCAGCATTATACAGTTTTAGGTCTTGATCTCTGGCGTCTTTAATTAATTCTAAAAACTGCTGTGAGTTTAGGAATTTAATTTTTCGTGTAGGTGTCTGTACCCCGATGTAATAATTGAAATTGAATTTTGTTTTACCTTCCTTGCCGCGTTTGGTAGTAATCATAACTACACCGTTCGCACCCCGCGATCCATAGATTGCTGCAGCCGAGGCATCTTTCAATACTTCCACCGACTCAATGTCATTCGGATTGATATCTGAAATAGTACTGATACTTTGTCCATTGCCCGTTGGCTCGCCAGAAAGATTGAAAGATGTGGACATTTGCGAATTACTTTCACTGATCATCGGTATGCCGTCCACCACGTACAGCGGGTTCGAAGCCCCTCGGATACTTACATTCAGTGCACCCCCTGGCGTTCCTGAAGTAGTTGTAATATTTACCCCTGCTAATTTTCCCTGGAGATTTTGTGCAAGGTTAGTAGTCGGCTGGTCTTTAAATTCTTTATTGGAAATGGAGGCAATGGAACCTGTAATGTCTTTTTTATCTTGAGTTCCATAGCCGATCACAACCACTTCTTTTAATGCAAGCACGTTTTCTTTGAGTGAAACATCTACTATTTCTCGGTTGCCAATGGAAATTTCTAACGTTTCGTAACCAATGAAGGTGTAGACCAAAACAGCATCCGGAGCTACGGCTATTGCGTAATTTCCCTCGGCATCAGAAGAGACACCGTTAGCCGTGCCCTTTTCTACAACATTAACCCCCGGCATGGTTTGGCCTGTTGCACTATCAGATATCTTTCCGCGAACGGTTATTTTTTGCTGCGCCACCACTGATAGGCTGACCAGCAACGCAAATAAAGTAGTGTAAAATTTGCTCATGTAGATTTGTCTTTTTGGCGAATGAAATTTTGTGATTAACTGGATTGATAAAATTTAGTTTGCAATGCTACATCCGTCAAATCTGAAAAAAAAAATGATCCAATTGAATTAAATAAAACAATATTTAACTGATAATCAATTAATTGTATTTGAAGAATCCACAAATTAAATTTGACCGTCAAATCATAGTCAAATTTTGTAGGTTTGAACATGATTTCACTTCGCATTCGCACCGCCATTGAAGGGCACTTGCAGCTAACGGAAGACTTGCTCGACAACGGATTTGGCACGGACTGGAAAAAGTTTAATCGCACTGTTTTTGATTTTATAGCCAATCGGATCAACCGTGCAGTTACGGGCAGAATTACATCCAGTACATTTTTAGTTACCGAACGTCTCATCATTGGACAAGATCATCTCGATAATTTGCTGTTTGATAAAAAATTAAAAGACGAAGAATCACTAATCCACGCCATCGCAAATTCAAAAAGAACTTTTCATTGGCTTAGCGGAAAAACATTGCATAGTTATTGGCACGGAGGCAAAGCCAAAGAAACAAAACTCAATGTGCTGTTGGTTTTTTTAGGCATCGATCCCGCGGAATGGGAAGAGTGGAAAAGCGCTAGACGTAATGCGCAACCTACTCCATTGCGGGCAAAAAAATCTGTACAACAAGATGTTTTGAAAAACTATTTTCTCGGCAATTATCACTTATACTATCAAAAGTCAGATGGCAGTAATGTGCTGATCAAAGCCCCATTTGTTATTGAACGCGATGCCAACGATCAAGTAGTGGTGCAAACAATTACTGAGGGGCATTTGTACAAAAGCTCGCTGGTTGAATTACGCGAGGGCATTTTATACATTCACTTAGAAAATCAGTTTTTCAATGATAAAGAAAACCACATTTTTAATGTGGGTAACGAAACAAACCCAGAGGTAATTTTTGGTATTTCCAACACGATAACGGTTAAAAGTAAGCTCGCCATCGGATTACGAAACGTACTGATCAAGCAAAAAAGAGATTTCTCGCCCCCTAATTTTGAGGAAAAAGAATTAGCAATGACTGGACAAGAAAAATTAGATGATGAGGAAAACTTGGTTTGTAATTTTTTTAGAAAACAGAAAACTAACCAATTGAATTCATACGCTACTTGCTCGCGCGAGGAGATGAGAAGTATGCTGAATTAACTTGAAGGCGTTTTGAATTATGGTCTGCGTGAGTAACGTTGGGTAAACTACACTACTGTTTGTAGTTACCGTTTTTAGTCTTGCAATACGTTGCTTAAAAAACTTGACTTAAGTAGTAGCCATAATAAAAAGAGCAACATGGCCCATCGCAAATAAATGAAGTAGAAATCGGAGGTATCCTTAAAGCGATTTTCTTTGATTTCGGTGGTTAAAACAAGTTTATCTAAACTTCTCAAGCATATACTCCACCGCCTCTCCGGCTACATCGGGGAATTCTAGATTCAATGGTTTTGCCTCTTCCAGCCACTGCCCTATTTTTTTGATGGATTTCTTCTTCACTTTTTTTAGTACCGGAACACCCAACTTCTTTAAAGCAGCGGCATTGCAATGCTGCTCGTATTGGCTCTTCATGGGCACTACCAGTAGCTTTTTGTTCATGTGCAGTACTTCGGCAGGCGTTTCAAAACCTGCACCACACAATACCCCACTACTGCTCACCACACTCTCAATAAAATCTGCACCGCTTACGGGGAAAACAGAAATGCGCCCCACATGGTAAGGTCTTTTGGTGTGCTTCGAAAAGATGTGCCACTTGATCTTATCCAGTTTCAACAGTCGCTGTACCAACTTCTTGTCGTCATACGCAGGCAAATACACCGTATAGTGGCCATGGTCTTTCACTTTTGCCTGGCGGATGGCCTGGCGGATGACAGGTGTAAAAATATTCTTATCGTACTCTTCAAAATGAAAGCCTACATACTTTTTTACAGGCGCATAGTTTTTTAGCATCCATTCACCAAACGGATCTACTATTTTAGGGCGTGGTGCTTTTTTTGAAAGCAAAGCAGCCTGATGGCTGAGCGACACAATTTTCACTTCCTTTCGCCTACATGCCCAAGCCGTTATGGGTTCAAAGTCGTTCACCACCAAATCGTACTTCTCGACCGGGAAATTTTTGATTTCTTTAATTACGTCTTTTGAGCTATTCTTCTGGAACGTCTTCAAAAAATTAATGCCCCCACTTTTTCCAAAATAAAAACTCAAACCTTTCGATTTGTACTTGACAGGATAAGGCAATACTACCTCAGCTTGCGCACCGCTTACAAACAAGTCGAGGCTGCCGTATTTCTTAAGTTCGGGAATAATATCAATGGCGCGGCTGAGGTGACCATTGCCGGTGCCTTGAATCGCATAGAGTATATTCATTTCTTTACAGACAAGAATTCACTGACAAGGTCTTTAAATATCTCGTCATTATCCAGCGATTGTCGCACATGTTTAGATAATTTTATTTTTTGGGCAATTTGGTCGTCATGGTAGTTGTAAATGCGCCACGTCCCTTGGTCGTATTCCAAGGCGGTAAGGTTTTCTACCCAATCACCCGAATTCAGGTAAGTCACTTCGCCCTTCTCAGTAGTGATTTTGCGCATGGCCGGCTGGTGAATGTGCCCGCAGATGACGTACTGGTAGCCGTTGCTGATGGCGATATCTGCTGCCGTTTTTTCAAAGTCGTCAATAAACTTTACCGCTTGCTTTACGCTGTCTTTCACGCGTTTGCTCAATGATATTTTGCCACGGCCCAGCAGCTTGAGAATGAAATTTACAAATGAGTTGATGACGATGAGTGTGTCGTATCCGATCGCGCCTAGCTTGGCCAACCACTTCGAGTATTGCATGGTTACGTCAAATACATCGCCATGGAAAATCCAGGCAGATTGACCGTTTAATGAAACCACTTTCTTGTTGGCGATTTGAAATCCGCCTAACTTAAAACTGGCAAACTTGCGCAGCATTTCATCGTGATTGCCGGTGAGGTAAGTGACTTTAGTTCCTTTTGCCAACAAGCCTGTGATATGCTTCACCACTTGCATGTGCGACTTGGGCCAATACCGCTTGCTGAACTGCCACATGTCGATGATGTCGCCATTTAGAATTAGCCGCTTGGGTTTGATCGACTTGAGGTATTTGAGGAGTTCTTCGGCATGGCAACCATAGGTGCCGAGGTGAACATCGGAAATGATCACCAGCTCAACTTCGCGTTTACGCCTTTTTCCCATTAGGTTGGTAACATCGCAAGCAAAGGTACTTTTTTTGAAACCGGCATTCGCAAATGAAGTATTATCAAAATGTTAAGAAGGCAGTGCTGTCAAGTTGAGCTTGACGAAACCTGATAGAACCTCAAAGGAGTTAGACAAGCTCCGCCTGACAATTAAGATTGCTGCTTAAACCGCAACCTGAGGTATTTGATACTTTCTCCCTGCGCAGAAAACATTTCTTCGTACTTGGTTTTGATATCGTGGCACTCGGCTCGCAAAGGCGATTGATATAAGTCGTGGGTATGTTCAAAATCAACAATGTCACTTCGTTGCGCTAGTTCATGTAAAGTGAAATTGAACAAATCGGTGTTGTCGGTTTTGAAACGAAAATAGCCTGCAGGTGCCAGCAATTTTTTGTACATATCAATAAACTTTCTGCTGGAAAGGCGTCTCTCAGCATCGCGCTTGCGCGGAAGCGGATCAGGAAAAGTGAGCCAGATTTCATCCACCTCTCCCACCTCAAAAAAGCTCTCGATGAATAGAATACCTGTGCGCAAGAAGCCTACATTTTGCAGTTGGTCTTCTACCGCCCATGTGCTTCCCTTCCAAATGCGGTCGCCCTTTTTGTCAATGCCAATGTAGTTACGCTCTGGAAATCGTTTTGCCAGGCCCACGGTATATTCTCCTCTACCACAGGCGAGTTCAATCGTAATAGGTTGACTGTTTTTGAAATAAACCTTGTTCCAGTTACCCTTGATGGTATTGAATAGTTCTTTACCCGGCTCAATTACATTTTCGCGGGTAGCAATAATTTCAAATCGCTTGAGTTTGCTTTTCATTATTTCAGGTCTGGAGGATTCAGGATTAGAACAAAATCACAGATTTAAAATCTCGGCTACCACAAACGTGCTTCCGCCAACAAAAATAAGATCGTTTTCTGTAGCTGACTTTCTCGCTTCTTCGATTGCCTGGTTTACATCAGCAATCACTTTTCCATGTAAGTCGTACGTTGATGCTTTTGTGGCTAACTCGCTTGCGTCCATGGCGCGCGGAATCTTTGCTTGACAAAAATAATAGTGCGCCTTCTTGGGCAACAGTTGCAAAATTTTTGAAATGTCTTTGTCCTTTACCATGCCCCACACCAGGTGTAATTGATCATATTTTTGCTCTTCAATTTGCTGTAATACCTGCTTCACGCCAGCTTCGTTGTGACCTGTATCGCAAATCACAACCGGCCGATCTCCTAATTTTTGCCACCTGCCTTTTAAGCCGGTGAGCGAAATGGTTTGAGACAGGCCGCCATGTACTGCCTCATCTGAAATAGCAAAACCCGTTGCGCGTAGTACATCAATAGTTGCCAATACGCCAGCGAGATTTTTTTGTTGGTAATTGCCGCGAAGGTCAAGTTGATATTCTTCCAATTCATTCACCAAAAATCTTCCCACGCCCTCGTTTTTCACTTTGTATATTTCATCCGCAAAAGCGATGCGGCTTTTTGATTGAAAAGATTTTTTCTTGAATACGTCTATCACTTCGGGTTGCGATTCGCTGATCACCACGGGTGTTTCTTGTTTGATAATGCCCGCTTTTTCAAGTGCAATTTTTGGGAGCGTGTCGCCCAGCAGATCCATGTGGTCCCAACTAATGTTGGTGATCAGTGAAACTATCGGATGAATCACGTTGGTGGAGTCTAGCCTTCCCCCCAGTCCTACTTCAATCACGGCCACATCTACTTTTTCTCTCTCGAAATAGTCAAAAGCCATGGCCACGGTGATTTCAAAAAACGAAGGTTTAATAGACTCAATTGCAGGATGAATGCTGTTGACAAAATCAACAACGAACGATTCATCAACTTCTTTTCCATTAACGCGAATTCGTTCAGTAAAATTTTTTAAGTGAGGCGAGGTATAAAGTCCGGTTTTGTGCCTGGCCGATTGCAACACCGCGGCCAACATGTGTGAAGAACTCCCCTTTCCGTTGGTTCCGGCTACGTGAATCGCCTTGAATTTTTCTTGCGGGTTGCCCAAGGCATTGCACAGCCGGATGGTATTGGTGAGATCAGCTTTGTACGCGGCAGCACCTATCCGCTGGAAGATCGGAAGGTTCTCGTAAAGGTAATCGAGGGTTTGCTGATAGGTATTGAAGCGCATATGAAAAACAAAAGCCAATCCTTTTGCAAAGATTGGCTTTATGAATGATGCTTAAAAACTATTTTCCGAATTTGAACAGTTTGTAACCCAACGAAACTTGTATTACTTGGTTTTTAACTTCACTGCTTGATCCCGAGATTTTGTTGTTGTTTGATAGACCTAGATTGTAACGACCATCTATTGTTAAACCAAACGGCAAATCCCAGCCTAAACCTAGAGCAAGACTAAAGTCATTGCTTTTTACAACGTCACTTGCATTAGTGCTAACTTTTGAAAGTGCCTGACCCACTTGAACAAGTTGATCTTGACTGCCGCCAGCCAAGAATCCCAACTGCGGACCGACTTGTAAGTTAATGCCAGCTACGGTGTACAATTTGAAAATAACGGGTATGTTGATGTAGTCGAAGTTTGAATTCAAGTCTTGCCCGCTGAGAGATAGATTAGCGCCTTGCTTTGAGAATAGCAACTCTGGCTGAATGCCGATTTTCCCCAGTTTAACTAAAAAGAAGGCACCACCATGATAGCCCGTGCGACTGTTATACGCAGTGCCCACGCTGCTTGCATCTAGATTGGCAAAATTTAATCCCCCTTTTAGACCCACTGCGAGTTGGGCTTGGGAAAATGCTTGACAGCCTATAGCAGCGACAGACAAAACAACAAATAGTTTCTTCATAATTTGAGTTATTTATTCTGCAAAGTTAATTCATTTTGTTAGATAAACCTGTATTTCCAAACGCAGGAAAAAACCAGCTTTGCGCACAGTTACATTAGATCCATCTGGCGATTGATTTTGTGAACCGTAACCAATTTGCAAGAAACTTCTTTCTTTTGACCGATGTTAATTTCTTGGAATATCAAAATTTGGACAGTTTATAGCCTAATGAAAACTGAATCAACTGATTTTTTGTCTGAGACCCACCTGATTTATAAATATTTGTCAAACCGTGAATGTACCTTGCCTCTAGTGTTAAGCCAAGTGAAAAATCCCAGCCGATACCAGTAAATCCGCTAATTGCTAACTTGTTCATGTTGTCTGAAATTTCTTGAATAGTTAATGGCCCACCGGTTTGTACTGGGCCTGTCGCGCCCATTAGAAAATCAAACTGTGGCCCCGCCTGAAAGTTAAACCCCGAAAAAGGATAAAACTTGAAAACAACAGGTAAATTTAAGTAATCTGTTTCAATGTTGTGCGTACCAGCGCAGAGAGCAGAATTTCAGATCCCTGTTGCGAGTACAATATTTCAGGCTGGATGGCGAGTTTAGAGAACTTTACGTTCATAAAGGCACCAGCATGAATACGTGATATGCTTCCGTAATAATTTCCCAATAATAAATAACCATTATACGTTGTTTGGTTAATTCCTGCTTTTAGTCCAACAGAAAGCGTTGGCTGCGCATATAAACATTTTGAGAGTAGAATTGATAGGGCTAGTAAATATTTCGTCTTCATACCATTTCTTTTTCAAAGACCCAACTCGGGATTTTTTCCTTTAATGCCGCGGTAGAAATTCATCAACAACACGAAGTCTTGATCAATATCATCAGTGGGATACATCGGCTGGCCTATGATTACTTTCTTCTTCTCGAAATCAAAACCGCACGGCACTATCGGCACGTTTGCTTTCTTGGCAATGAAGTAGAAACCTGTTCGCAGTTTTTCCACTTTCTTGCGAGTGCCTTCAGGCGCCATCGCCAGAATAAATTCATCATGTGAATAAAAATAGCCGGCCACTTGTTCGGTCATGTCGCTCTTTTTGCTGCGATCTACCGGATAGCCGCCCAACCATCTGAAAAACCAACCGAACGGAGGTTTGAACAACGAGTCTTTCCCCAAAAATTTTGCTCTCTCCAAATGCAGTAAACTTCGCGCCATGATGCCTATTACAAAATCCCAGTTGCTGGTATGTGGTGCTACTGCTGCAATGTATTTTTTCAGGTTGGGAAAGTTCCCTTCAATTCTCCAACCTGTAATCCAGAAAATGATTCGATATAACGGACGAAACATTAGCGCACAATTTGATTTAAAAGTTGATGATCAACTAAATGCGGTTCGGTGAACATGATTTTTGATTCACGTGCAATGGTGGCCATGGCATGCGGGTTTCGTGCCCACGCCCTGCGCGCAATGCCATTGTTCACATCAAAGTAGAGCATGCTCTCGAGCTTTCTTTCGGCTTCCGCAGAACCATCGAGCAACATGCCAAATCCACCGTTGATCACTTCGCCCCACCCTACGCCCCCGCCATTGTGAATCGACACCCAGGTGGCTCCGCGGAATGAATCACCGATAACATTATGAATGGCCATGTCTGATGTGAAACGTGAACCATCATAGATGTTAGACGTTTCGCGGAAAGGACTGTCAGTTCCCGAAACATCATGATGATCGCGACCCAGCACCACCTCGCCTATCTTGCCAGCGCGAATGGCGCGATTAAATGCTTTTGCAATTTTGATACGGCCGATCGCATCGGCATATAAAATCCGCGCTTTCGATCCAACCACCAATTTGTTTGCCTTTGCAGATTGAATCCAGCGAATGTTATCGTTCAATTGAGAATGTATTTCCTTAGGTGCCGTTTCTAACAACTCGGCCATTACCTGACTGGCCAATGCATCCGTATAATCCAGATCTTTTTCATCACCCGATGTGCAAACCCACCGAAACGGACCAAAGCCATAGTCAAAACACATTGGCCCCATGATATCTTGCACGTAAGAAGGGTAGATAAAACTTTCACCATCTTTTGTCAGGATATCAGCACCTGCCCTTGCGGCTTCGAGCAAGAAAGCATTGCCATAATCGAAAAAATAAGTACCTCGGTCAGTGTGCGTACGCACGGCAGCGGCATGTCGCCTCAGTGACTCTTGCACCTTTTGTTTGAATGCATCCGGCCGGCTGCTCATCATTTCATTTGCTTCATCAAACGGCAAGCCAACCGGATAATATCCTCCGGCCCATGGGTTGTGCAACGAAGTCTGATCAGAGCCCAAATCGACATACACATTTTCATTCGCGAACTTTTCCCAAACTTCTACCACGTTGCCGCGATAAGCGATTGAAACAACCTGCTTATGCTTTTTCGCTTCCATCACGCGCTTCACAAGTTTATCTAGGTCATCTGTTGTTTCATCTACCCATCCCTGAGCATGTCTCTTCAGCGTAGCTTTGTCGTTCACTTCCGCCACCACCGTGATGCAGCCCGCGATGTTGCCAGCCTTAGGTTGCGCGCCACTCATGCCGCCCAAACCAGATGTAACAAACAGCTTTCCGGCAAGTCCTTCGCCTTGCTTCGAAATCTTTCTGCCTGCGTTGAGTATGGTGATGTTGGTACCGTGTACGATGCCCTGCGGACCGATGTACATATAGCTACCAGCAGTCATCTGGCCGTACTGCGTAACACCAAGTGCGTTGTACTTTTCCCAATCATCTTGTTTCGAATAGTTGGGGATCATCATTCCATTGGTGACCACTACACGTGGTGCCTCTGGCGATGATGGGAACAAACCCATCGGATGCCCTGAATACATGTGCAGTGTCTGCTGGTCAGTCATAGTGGCGAGGTACTTCATCGTGAGCAGGTACTGCGCCCAGTTTTGAAAAACCGCTCCATTGCCGCCATAGGTAATCAGTTCATGCGGGTGCTGCGCTACAGCGGGATCCAGGTTATTCTGAATCATCAATTGAATAGCTGCCGCCTGCATGCACTTTGCCGGGTATTCCGATAACGGCCGCGCTTTCATCTCATAGTCGGGGCGAAAGCGGTACATGTAAATGCGGCCGAATTTTTGGAGTTCGTCATAAAACTCAGGCGCTAACGTTGTGTGATGGGCCGGATGAAAGTAACGTAGCGCATTTTGAATAGCCAATTTTTTTTCTTCGACCGATAGAATGTCTTTCCGCTTGGGTGCGTGGTTAACAGAATGGTCAAACGGCTTTGGCGTTGGCAAATCCCTAGGGATTCCTGTTAAGATTGCAGGTTTAAAATTTTTTGTTGTGCCCGTCATCCTTGGTTGAATTGAAAATGGTGGGGCATAAAGTTAGCCTTTGTAAACTTATAGCCATAATCAAAAATTTCTTGGGCTTTACCAATATCAAAACTTCCGTAGCGACTCATGTTGGGTGGCTCAATGTACACATCGCACATACCTTTACTAACCTGCGTATTGGCGTTGATCGCCATCAGCAAACTTCGTTCGATAACCGTTCGCAAGCTGTTCGGATCAAACTCTTGGTTAATGTGGTTGCAGTGCAGTCCTATGATTTTGTCACACTTATCGCGAATGGGCCGCACGGGTAAATTATCGAACAGGCCACCATCTACATAAAGGCCACCGTTAAAGCTGGCAGGATTAAAAATCGCGGGGATACTGCATGAGCAGACTACGGCTGGAATCAACTCTCCCTCACTGAAATATTCAATCCTGCCTTTTTTAATTTCAGTAGCGGCTACAGTGAGCGGCAACTTTAACTTTTCAAAATCATTTTCAGGAATGTGCTTCAACAACAATTCTTGCAAGCCATCCATACGCAGTAAACCGGCCCACGTCCATGCTGGCCGCACCGACTTAAAAATACTCATGGACTTGATGATCTTGAAAATCTCATCCGGTGGATAGCCATAGGCATAGAGTGCCCCTACAATGGAACCGGCACTCGTACCTGACACCATCGAGAATTTGACGCCCATTTCTTCAATGGCTTTTAGTACGCCAATGTGTGCAACGCCTCGCGCACCACCGCCTGAAAGCACTAGTCCAAGTTTCATCACCATATCGATTGGTTGTTTTGGTACAATTTACTAAAGATGCTGGATTCTAAAATTTGGATTCTAGAATCTATTATCTGGCATCGAGTATCTCGCTCAATGGAAATGTCCGGTCCAGCCTCACCCCTTTTTCAGTACGTTTCACCGTGCAGCATTCGTTTACCGGATCATGTTCTAAAAACAAAACATACTGGTTGTCGGCCGCTTCATTTAGAAAAGCTTCTTTCTCCTGCATCGTGATTAATGGTCGGGTGTCATAACCCATCACATAAGGCAACGGAATGTGACCTGTAGAAGGCAGCAAGTCGGCCATGAAGCAAATGGTGCGGCCTTTGTAGTTGATTTTCGGGATCATCATTTTGTCGGTATGGACCGAA
>JBJTHA010000105.1:0-3285 GCA_046094265.1 Cytophagales bacterium | reverse complement strand
ATCGAGCGGCACCTTAATTTACAATCATTTTTCATTGTCTGCGTATCGTCTCCTAAAGCAAAGTCGAAGGGATATAAATAGCAAATGGGGACAAGCGATCTATTTGAATTCTTATACAACTCCGTTTGGAGGAAATTTTGTTGGCACACAGTTTTCGTTTTATGGCGTTGCATTTTTTCCTGGGTTTTTCAAACACCACTCTTTATGGGGTTATTGGTGTTACAAATATACAAGTTTACCATCCATTGCCCAAACCCGTAACAATTACACCTTTCGAAACGAAATTCCTCTTGCGCGCGGAGTTGGCATCTCAAGATTTCAGGAGTTTTATTCGATGTCAGCCAACTATACTTTGCCTATCTGGTACCCAGATCTTGCCTTTGGCCCATTGGTCAATGTTCAGCGAATTAGGTTTAATGCATTCATCGACTATGGCTATGGGCTTGGGCGATTCGGGCAAAATGCAAGTCAAGTGTACACTTCAACAGGTTTTGAAGTAAAACTGGACCTCAATGTTATGCGACTGCTTCCTCAATTTGATGTGGGCTTCCGTTACTCTGTTGGAATTAAACAATCAACCAGTCTTTTCGAAGTATTGATCGGCACATTTAATTTCTAACAAGCCGCGTGGATTAGATGTTGAGTTAAACCCGCTCCAACACTTTCTCAATCAATGACTCTACGACTTTCGTGGGATTTTTTGAAAACTTGTTCTTCATGCGATTGGCGATGATAGCATTGGCGCTCACCACATCGTGACCAAGCATTCGGCCCATGGCATAGTAAGCAGAGGTTTCCATTTCAAAATTAGTCAACCAAAATTCCCCCTTGTGATAATAGTTTAAATCTTCCAGCAATCGCGGAAAGCGAATGGGCAGACGAACTTCTCTGCCCTGGGGTGCATAAAAGCCTGGGCACGTCACGGTGTTGCCTACCAACATATCTTTTCCCACCTGCTCGCGCAATTCATCAGAACCCTTTACCACATAGGGCATGAAATGCAATCCAGCCTTTTTTTGGATATCATGCGCCAAGCCGGTTTCATAATCATCCATAGGCAAATCATAAAAACTCATCAGGTTATCCAACCCAACCGCATAGTCAGAAACCAAATGGCTGCCTACCGGAATATCTTCCTGCAACGCGCCTGATGTGCCGACCCTAATTACTTTTAGTTTCTTCCTTCTCGGTTTGGGCTCGCGTGTTTTCAAATCGATGTTGACCAACGCATCAAGTTCCGTAAAGAAGATTTCAATGTTATCAGTGCCGATGCCCGTGCTAATGACCGTGATGCGTTTGTTGTTGTACTTGCCTACGTGGGTAATGAACTCACGTTTGTTCATTTCAAACTCCACTTCATCAAAATATTGGCTGACCATGTAGACACGGCTCGGGTCGCCCACGGCAATGATGGTATCTGAAATGTTCTTGGGCAGTAGATTAAGATGATAAACGCTTCCGTCCGGGTTTAAAATAAAATCAGTCTCAGAAATTTTTCCCATTAACTTTTCTTTTTGATGCTAGACACTAGCACCCATTATCAAGCATCTAGTATCATTTTACAATCTGTGCCGGATTGCCAAACACTGTGTCTCCGGCCTTCACGGGAGCGATCACTACTGACCCAGCACCAACCCGAGCTCCTTTTCCGATGGTCACGCCAGAAACAACCGTTACACCTGAACCAATGAAGGCCTCGGCTTCAATGGTAACTCCTGCGTTTATCACCGAGCCCGCACCAATTTGCACAAAGTCACCGACTGTTGTTTCAGCACCAACTACCACATTGGCGTGAACAAGGCAATGACTGCCCAATTTAACTGCGGGCGCGAGGTAACTTCCGTAGTCGATAAAGTTCCCATGTCCAATTTCGGCTTTGACTGAAACATTCGCTTTGGGATGAACCGAATTGACCGGCTGCACGTGCCGAACTTCATTCAACATTTTCACTACTGACTTTCGTAGCTTGTTATCATCAATCGCCACAAATGCCTCACATTTCTTGCCGATCAATTTTAAAAAACCATCGTCATCCGTTGCTCCCAGTATAGTAGCCTCATCCAGTTCCGTTTTGTGAAGTTTTGTATTTTCGTCCAGAAAGCCAAACACCACCACTTCATTCAATTCAAAAATTTCCTTTGCAGACCTGCCTATCGCATTGGCGCCAAAAATAATCACCGGGTTTTTCATACTACAAAGATAAACCTATTGTCAGGCTTACGCCAGAAGAGTTTGCTTTGGTTGACGACTTAGTCGCCTTTGCAATTTAAGCAGCCATGGATGGTAAGCGGTCACCAAAAAAACAAAAAAGGGTAAGAACCCAACCCTGTAGCGGGATAGCGTGCCAAAGTTGGGTGAAGAAAGTGCCAGAAATACACACAAAACAAGTGAATACACTAGTAGCGGTATCGAAGCTTTCACATCATACCTTTTGAATGAAGTCAAGCCCGTCAATACCAAAATGAGCAACACGGTGTTTTCGATAGCAGCGGCAATCGCTGTAATGTTACGCGCTTCCCATAAAAACGGGCGAAACAGCCCGGAGAATAATGCATTGGGTGTGTTCAGAAACATGCTTTGCCAACTTGCCTGCAGATCAGTATACTGAATTGATTCGCCAATTGCGGACAACGCCATGAACTTCTGGTTGTTTTCAACTATCACACCCAGAATTCTGCCCAAATAAAAATTAGGGTGCAACAAGGTGGCGAGAAGTGTAAGTGCGATGAAAACTAATATCCACGTTATCGCGTAACGCACCTTCGTTTTCCGAGTAATCCAAAATGCACCAATCGTTGTTACCAAAACTGCCGCAAACAACGCAGTCCAATAGTATTTTAATCGCCATGCTACATAAAAGCTAATCGCTGCTACTGCCCACTCAACTACATCGGGCTTTTTTCCTTTAAACCATCGTACAACAGTAGCCAACACCATGTACAGACCGGCCAAGCCTAGGTTCTCTTTTACCAAACCAGATGACCAAAACACAACCGATGGAAAAAATAAGATCGAAATGCCAGCGGCAAAAACTTGATTCGGAAAGTATTCTTCTATCGTAGCAAACAACCACCAACCTGCCACAAACGAAATTAAACCAAACCAAACTGCAACAAGCCAGTAATTAGCACCAGTTAATATAACGAATGGTGTTAGGAGCTTTACCAAAAACAGCGAGCGATCGGCCGAGCCGAGCTGGGATGCTAGTTGCAGCACTGCGTCCTCATCCCAAATGAAATGTAGAAAGGAGAAAAAATCCTGACGCGCAAAGTTACTGACACGCAC
>JBJTHA010000104.1:0-2634 GCA_046094265.1 Cytophagales bacterium | reverse complement strand
TTAATGAGCTAACCAATATGGCTATTCTTACCGAAGAGGTGGGAGAGGTGGCGCGAATCATGGCCAGACGCTATGGCGAGCACTCGGAGAAAGAATCTGATAAGGGAAAAGACCTAGGAGAAGAAATGGCCGATGTGCTGTGGGTGCTGATTTGTTTGGCCAATCAAACAGGCGTAAACCTAACGGAGGCTTTTGAGAAAAATATAGAAAAGAAAACACTTCGTGACCACGGCCGACATCATTCCAATCCAAAACTGAAATAGACTTATTTTCGAGACTCTAAGTTGAGTTGTATCAAAGGGGACACAAAGTCTGACATAATGTGGAAAGCGGAGACTGACATGTTTCTATTTTACGGAGTAATTTATACTATGGTTGAGTAAACCCAAAGAGATTGGCATAGCGGGATTTATCAGTGGTCTTGACCTTCCAAAGAATGGTTTGAACCATGCCAGTGATCCCTTCAAATCATCGATTAATTTCGGAAGAGCATTTGGATTGGTGCAGGTCGATTTAGGGACTTCCTATCCATAAGCCCAAAATGAGTTACTTCAAGTTTCAAATGTATAATCTGGGTTAATCCAAGCTATTGAAAAACCTCAATTCGCCTTGAAAGTATTCAATATCGTTTCCAACTCACGCATGGTTTCGCGCTGCTCGCGACTGGGTGCATATAGGAATGCTTCCACGTAATAGAGATTGGTTTGTTTTGCATCGGTCACGGTGTAAGATATAAAGGGGCCACCCATACTCAGGTTGTTGGTTTTCCATAGGCCAATCATTTGCGCTGCATAATTTCCATTAAGCTGACTGATTGACACGCGCACTCGTTTTGACGGGATTCCTGTCTCCGTTACCAAAAACGAGTTTGGTTTGTCGGGGTCGCCAAACAAATATTTTTGACAAATGGTATTCCGTAAGGTAATCAAACTATCGCGGTCAAATTGCATTTGGTCTTTATATGGTTTTCGGTAAACAAAAATGTCGCGGTCATCTTTCTTATTGAATTGCCTTACCCAAACAAACTCATCGTTGTCCATTACAATTTGGTAGCCAAACGGAATCTGAAAATCAGCACCCCATTTCTTTTTCAAATTTTCACTCAATCCTTTTAAGCTACCCGCTTTAAAAAGTTGTTGGGTCAATCGCTCTTGCTCTGACTTATTCATAGTGGCAACCAAGCGCGCTGCATTCTGTCTGATTTTTTTCATCAATAGTTCTTCACGCGCACCTACCAAGAAAAACGTCTGCTGACCTTTTGCAAATTGATTGGTTACTGCTTTAAAGAAAAATGAAGTATCCGTCTTAATTTTATCGATTGATTCAGCCGTCAACATTCGCTCTATGCGATTGGCACCAGTGCCTGATTGGTCCAATGTAACCGCATAGATTAAATTCCTTCGTAGTTTAAGGGTGTAGTTCATTTTGCGCGGATCCACCCAGTGCATTTTAAAGAGCGGCTCTGGTCGATTGATCACCAAGTATTCCGAACGAAACACAGAATCAGCCAAAGCACCCAACGGGCCTTTGTACTGCGCTGAGTCCATTATCAGGTAAACATCGCCAGAGATGCCAGTGGCGCCTGGAAGCATTTCTTCTTTTGAATCACCGCATGCGAAGAAAAAAACTAGTGAAAGAACATAAAGTAGGTTTTTCATTTTGTACACAATACAAATTATGATAAGTGTCTAACACAAAGAAAGCGAAAACGTCACACTTTTGAAGTGGAAATATTTGGTGAAAGGCTCGTAAATGCACGTTATGATCCGTTCTTAATCTCTGGCCCGGCTAGAGTTCGTATACAATATCTAAACCTAACCCTCGGTAGTTCTTAGGCATGGTATTGTAAAGCTCAACCCCGTTCGGTTTTATTTCATGGCCGCTCGGGGGGCGTGCGTCAATGTTATACAGTCAAATGCTCCAATACCTTTTTTACCTGTGGTGTGGTGAGGCGAGGGCCAAATTGCTCCACCACTTTGCTGCTGGCCAGCGATGCCAATTTTCCGGCCTCGGCATAGCTGTGGCCGTGGGTAATAGCGTACATAAACGCACCAGCAAACATATCGCCTGCCCCATTGGAATCTACTGCATTTACTTTGTAGGGCTCAATCTGAATAAATGTATCACCATCAAAAACCAAGGCGCCATTTTTGCCGAGTGTCATCACAAAGCGCTTCGCGAGGTCTTTCAACTTTTCGCGCGCCTCTAAAATATCGTTGGTGCCGGTATAAATCATGGCTTCTTCTTCGTTGCAAAAAAGCAGGTCAATGCTGGCGCCTACCACCTGCTGCATTTGAGCGGAGAAATACTTGACCATGCTGGGGTCAGAGAAAGTAAGGGCTACTGAAACCTTGTGGTGTTCGGCCAGTTTTTTGGCTTCCAGCATAGCCTCCAAGCCTTTAGGGCTAGCCACCAAGTAGCCCTCCATGTAGAGGTATTTGGAATTTTTGATCTCCTCTTCGTTGAGGTGCTCGGATGAAAAAAATGAGTTGACACCCAAAAAGGTGTTCATGGTACGCTCGGCATCGGGGCTTGTCATTACCAAACAGCGGCCAGTATGGTCAACAGGCAATTTTTCGAATTGCAGGTTGGTGGCGATGTTATTGCTTTTGAGGTCATCGATAAAAAATTTGC
>JBJTHA010000103.1:0-12024 GCA_046094265.1 Cytophagales bacterium | reverse complement strand
GCTACTGAACACACCCTCTGACAAATTCTCGTGGATACAAGAAACTTATCAAGACTTACTCAACTCTTTACAATGAGTGAGAAAAGACGCTGGTAACGATTGTGCATTGTATGATGCAGATAACAATCGCGTTAACGTATTAGCTCAGGTGTTATATATTAAAAAGCAATCGCCAGCCGAACAGGCTGGTTTAAAAAGAGGCGACTTAATAGATCAAATCAACGGAACACAGCTTACTGCCAGCAACTACCAGACGTTATTGCAACAAATTAGTTCTAATCACTCCATTACCTACCGCCCTTACGATTACTCTTCAAATACAGTTGGTGCGGCTAAATCCATTTCGCTCACTACCGTAGAGTATGCAGAAAATCCCAACTTTCTGGACAAAGTCATCACGGTAAACAATCGTAAAATTGGTTACTATGTGTATAACCTGTTTTCGACAGGGCCCACTGCCAGCAGCACACAATACAATAACGAAATGGATGCTGTTTTTGATCGGTTTAAAGCCGCGGGTATCACCGACTTGGTGGTTGACCTGCGCTTCAATAGTGGGGGAGCAGAAACTGCAACGGTCAACCTCGCTTCGCTGATCGGTAAAGGCGTGGACAACACAAAGGTTTTTGCGAAAAGACAGTACAATGCAAACCTGACGCAGCAAATTTTGAATGATCCAAGTTTGGGCGCATCATTCCTGTCTACCAAGTTTACCAACAAGAGCCAAAACGTGGGCAGCCTGCTGCGCAATAATAGAGTGTATATCTTAACCGGTCCGCGTACGGCTTCGGCCAGCGAGCTACTCATCAATGGGTTAAAACCTTTTATGGATGTTTACCTGATCGGGAGTACCACCTTTGGAAAAAATGTCGGCTCAATTTCTATTTACCAACAAAACGACCCCAAGAACACATGGGGCATGCAGCCCATTGTGGTAAAGTCGTTTAACAGTCTCGATCAATCAGACTACGGCAATGGATTTACGCCTAATCAAGCGGATGCCGACAATGGTGCACAATTGCCGTTGGGCGACCCCAACGAGCGGTTGCTCAGCTTGGCCATCAGCCATATTGTAGCAAGCGGTAGAATTGCAGCCCAAACACAAGTATTTGGAGAACTGGTGGGTCATTCATTTGAGATCAAAAAACGCAACAGCGATTTGGTAGTGGGATCAAAAATTTTGGAGTAACCTTCCAACCTTTTTCCATTTTGGCGCGCCCAAGTCAATATGAAGCGAGTGATTTTCATTTTGACGATAACGGCATTAGCAGCCTGCAGCAAACAACAAGTAAGTAAACGCAACAATTGTGGCACGCTGGCTACTCTGCGTGATCTACGCGGGTTAGATGGGTGTGGTTTTGTGTTCGAGTTAACCGATGGCAAAAAATTAGAACCATTGCGCATGTTTTATTGTGGAACGCCTCCCATCCCACAAGAACAAATGCAAGATCCTCTGATAAACTTTGAATTTGTAGATGGCAAGCAGGTTAAAATTGGTTACGAAGTGATGGAAAGCCAAGCAAGCATCTGCATGATAGGATCCGTAGTAAAAATTACATGTCTGGAAGATATTAGCGTAGAAGAGAAAAACTGATTACTACTTTTCAGCAGCCATTGCCAAAATATCCTCTACATATTCGCGCGAGTTGCTCAACCGCGGCACTTTGTTTTGGCCACCCAATTTGCCGCGCTTTTTCATCCAATTGTAAAACGTGCCTTCTTGTACACTGTGTACAACAGGAGCAACCAAGGCAATGTCGTGCGAACGTTTGGCGTCATAATCTGAGTTGATCTGTCGCAGCGTATCATCCAGTACGTTAATAAACTTGGGCAAGTCTTCCGGCTTTGACTTAAATTCAATAACCCACTCGTGCCCACCTCTTTTTGATTTATCTAAGAAAATTGGCGCAGCAGTAAAGTTATCAATCACTGCACCGGTTTGATCACACGCAGTGGTGATGGCCGCTTCCGCATTTTCGATGATTACCTCTTCGCCAAAGGCATTAATAAAGTGCTTAGTACGGCCCGAGATTTTAATTTTGTAGGGAGAAACACTTGTAAACTTTACGGTGTCTCCTATGCTATAGCGCCACAACCCGGCATTGGTGGTGATCACCATCGCATAATTCTTGCCCACTTCTACATCTTGCAAGCCGATGGCATCCGGATATTCTTTGCCGATTTCTTCCATCGGAATAAATTCATAGAAGACTCCGTAGTCAAGCATCAGCAACAGTTCTTCCGAGCCTTTTTCAGACTGGATTCCAAAAAAACCTTCACTTGCATTGTAGGTCTCCCAATACTTCATTTGTTCAGAAGGTATCAGGGCTCTGAATAGTTTTTTATAGGGTGCGAAGGATACTGCACCATGAAAGAATACTTCTAGGTTTGGCCAAATCTCCAGCACAGATTGTTTCTTTTCCATTTCCAGAATGTATTGTAGCAATAGCACTGTCCAAGTGGGCACACCTGCAACTTGGGTTACATCTACTTTAACCGTTTCTTTAGCGAGTTTGTCGATCTTCTCCTCCCAGTTATCCATCAATGCAACTTCTAAACTTGGCGTGCGAATGAACTCTGCCCACGGGGGCAAATTTTGCATAATCACAGCAGATACATCGCCATAACTAGATGAGTTGGTGGGATCAAATTCATTCACCCGATAACTACCACCAATAGCTAGCCCTTTGCCGCTGAAGATTTTGGTGTCAGGATAATTGTTGATGAATATCGAGAGCAGGTCTTTGCCTCCTTTAAAGTGGCTTTCTTCCAACGCCTCTCTTGTTACGGGTATGAACTTGCTGCGGGCATTGGTGGTGCCGCTAGATTTTGCAAACCATTTTACCTCGCTTGGCCACAAAATATTTTGTTCGCCATGCAACAATCGCTCAATGTAGGGAAAGAGTTGCTCGTAGGTGTGGATGGGAACGCGCTTTTTAAAGTCTTCATAGTTCAGCAAGTCATCGAAGGCATACTTTTGTCCGAACTCGCCATAACGGCCGGTGGCAAGCAATTTCTTCAACACTTCGTCCTGCACGTCATGCGGGTATTTCATGAAGAGCTCCATCTGGTGGATTCGCTTCTTCATCACCCACGAAAGGATGGAGTTGAGAATTTGCATTAGGTTTAGCCTTCAAAATTAGGGTTTGGTAGCTAGGCGGGCAAGGGGGGTGTAAGTAAAAGCTCAAAATTTCACTTTCTGACATCATGCGCCAAGCCCCTGCGAAGGTAAATAATGATGTTGCGACCATAAACGACTAGACCGAGTGATTGCGCCACCAGCAGCACTGCATCGGCCGCGTATAGCGAGTAGGCGACCACCAACAACGAGGCAACAGCGCTGATGACCCAAAAGCCCAACGGCAACAGAGACTCTTGCGCCTGTTCAGAATAATACCACTGGTAGAGGTAGCGACAATTGAGGAGCAGCTGACCAACCACACCCAACAAAAACAAACCATGAAATGAATCAAACAGCTGAAAGTCCGAACTTAACCTTGCCTGCAATAAGACAATGCATGGTGGAATCAATAACACCAAACTACGGATGGGTAGCGGCATTATACGCCAGGCATCTTTGAGTTGCAGGTTGCGCACGTATATGTAGAAAGAAATGGTTTGTCCGATAAGGATTACGCCATCTTGCCGAAACAAGCCGTAAACCAAAAATAAACTTGAGCCGCACAAACTGAAAACCCAAAATAGAGTAGGTGAAACTACTTTGCCCTGCTTTTCAGATAAGTACCATTGCACCACCGAACGGGCGCCAAACAATGCTTGCGCAAAAAATCCTAACACCAAAAGCCAAGAGAATTCCATTTTCTTAAGGGAGCATGCAAAGAATAGCCATTCGGCACCTGTTTATCTATTCTTCATCACCACCGTTTTTTAAGATACCCAACAAAAAGTAAGCGCCCCGCACTACAACTTGCTTGCTTTGTTCTGTTGCTGGAATAGTTACTTGCGTGAATCCGTTTTCAGTGATCCCTTTTTCTACCTCTACGAACTCAAACACCAACGGTTGCTTTTCTAAAAACACAAAATGTTTTCCTTCAAACAGCAAAACGGCATCTGCCGGCAGCGCATCTACATTTGATTTCTCTGTCTCAATGCGGGCACTAAAAAATAAACCGGGTATTAGTTGAGGGTCCTCACTTCTCAAATGGCAGTGCACACGCACTGTCCGCTCGGGCGTAATTTCCTTCCCAATTAAATACACATCCGCTTCGCGCTCAGCGTTTTCGTTGGCAAGTTGCAAAAACACCCTTTGCCCGATTTTCAATTTGGGCAGGTCTTTTTCAAACACCTGCACTTCGGCATGAAGGTGATCGGTATCTACAATGCGAAACATGAGTGTGCTCGGACTTACGTACATACCAATATTTACATTTACCTGACTAACAAACCCCGAAATGGGAGAGACAATTGAAATAGTACTTTTGATTGCCCCGCTTTCGATTTCGGATGGACGAATGTTTATCAAATTCAGTTTTGCTTTTAACCCTGATAATTTTGTCTTGCTCGATTGGTAATTGGATTTTGCCATCTGAAAGTCTTTTGCTGCGCTTACTTTTTCGTTGGCCAACTCTTCTTGCCGTTTAAACTCTAATTCCAAATACTCAAGTTGATTTTTGGTCATCAGGTAGTCCTCTTGCAATTGAATGTAGTCCGGATGCTCAAGTTCAACGATAGTTTGTCCTTTCTTCACCCGCATGCCTTGCAGTAGTTCTGTTTTTTTCACAAAGCCACCAAGCGGGGCCGAGATAGAAACCAGGTTTTGTGGTGGCACATCTAACATGCCCGTGGCCCTAATCACACCGCTGATTATGCGGGCAGTAGGCTTGCCCAATTCTATCCCCAATTTTTTGAATTGTTGTTCAGTAATTTTCACTTGGGCGGCATCTGGAAGGCCTTCACTCGGCATGTCGGCCGCTTGTTTCTTTGTGCATCCCAGCAGTAAAAAAGTAATAAGAGTAATCCAAAAAGTTCTCATAAAAATCAATTTCGTTTTTTCATCGAGGCGATGTTTCTCCTCCATTGGTCAAATCTTTTTCAAAATAGGTATACAAAATCGGCAGCAATATTAAGGTGAGTAATGTGGCTGTCACCAACCCCCCTATCACCACCGTGGCCAACGGCCGCTGCACTTCGGCCCCCGAGCCATGCGAGAGGGCCATGGGCAAGAAACCCAAAGAGGCCACAAGTGACGTCATGAGCACCGGGCGCAACCGTACCTCTGTGCCCTTTTTCACTATTTCGATAAGTGTGAGGCCACCTTGGTTTTTCAGCCGGTTGAATTCGCCAATCAATACAATGCCGTTGAGTACCGCCACACCAAACAAAGCGATAAAGCCAACGCCCGCAGAAATGCTGAATGGCATGCCCAATATCCAAAGCGCAAACACACCGCCAATGGCTGATAGTGGGATGGCTGTAAAAATCAGTACACCTTGTTTGAGTGAGTGAAATGTGAGATACAACAAGATGAAGATCAACAACAAAGCAACCGGCACGGCTACCGTCAATCGCTGCTTGGCTTCTTCTAAGTTTTTGAACGAACCCCCGTACTTCACATAATAGCCTGGTTCAAACTTCACTTCTTTCTGAATTTTTTCCTTCATCTCTCGCACGATGCTCTCCACATCGCGACCACGAACGTTAAAGCCAACCGCAATTCTGCGCTTCGCATCGTCACGCTGTATTTGATTGGCGCCTTCTTTCAATTCAACATGCGCCAACTGCTCCAGCGGTACTTGCCTTCCGTTTTGGGTAGTGATGTAGATTGCTTTTAAGTTTTCAATGCTTTGCCGGTCTTGCGATTGAAGGCGCACCACTAAATCAAATCGCTTTTCATTTTCGTATACTACTCCGGCTGCTTCACCGGCAAAACCGGTACGCAAAACGCGGTTTACCTCGTCTACGCTTAACCCGAACTGCGCGAGCTTCACCCGATCGAACGTTACCATGTATTGTGGCAAACCACTGATGGGTTCAATGTAAACGTCTTGTGCACCTTCAACCTTCTTCGCGATTTTACCCACTTGGTCGGCATAGTCAGCAAGCAGTTGTAAATCTTCACCATAAATTTTCAACACCACATCTTGTCTCGCGCCTGTCATTAGCTCGTTGAAGCGCATTTGAATGGGTTGTTGAAATCCAAACCACACGCCCGGCATTTCTTCGTTTAGCTTGGTCGCCATTTTTTCCGCTAGTTCATCGCGCGTGCTGGCGCTGGTCCATCCATCCTTGTCCTTCAACACTACCAGTAAGTCGGCATTCTCAATGGGCATTGGGTCGGTTGGGATTTCTGAAGTGCCGATTTTGCCAATCACTCTTTTTGCCTCCGGGAAGTTGTCTAATAAAACACGAGCACTTTTTTGCACGGTTTCTGTCATTTGCGAAAGAGAACTGCCGGTGAGTATCCTCGTCTCTACGGCAAAGTCGCCCTCGTCAAGTGTGGGAATGAACTCCCCGCCCAACTGCACGAACACAACTAAACTTAACAGAAAAACAACGAGTGATGAGGTTACCACGGAGCGCCTAAAACGCAAGGCCAAAGCCAAAACAGGCTCGTACAGCCGATGAGCGAAGCGGATGAACTTATCCGAAATAGTTTCTTTCGGCAACGGGTTTTTGCTGAGCATGAGTGCGGACATCATTGGCACGTAAGTCAACGACAATACCAGGGCACCCACTATGGCAAACGAAACAGTCTGCGCCATGGGTCTGAACATCTTGCCCTCAATGCCTACCAAGGCTAAGATTGGTATGTATACAATTAAGATGATGATTTCGCCAAACGCGGCACTGCTACGGATGCGCGTGGCAGATTCAAACACTTCATCATCCATTTCTTTTTGTGTAAGTCGGTAGTTGATGTTGCGCACCTGCAAATGGTGCATAGTGGCCTCTACAATGATCACCGCGCCATCCACAATCAAACCAAAATCAATAGCACCCAAGCTCATCAAGTTGCCCGATACGCCAAATAAATTCATGAGGGTGATGGCAAACAGCATCGCCAACGGAATAACCGATGCCACAATTAGTCCGGCTCGAAGGTTGCCCAGCAGCAGCACTAACACAAAAATCACAATCAGCGCCCCTTCTGCTAAGTTCTTGGCAACGGTATCAATCGCATTATTCACAAGTTTGGTTCTATCCAAGTAGGGCACTATCTCCACGCCTTCGGGCAGGGTGGTTTTTATTTGTTCGATGCGCTCTTTCACTTTTTCGATTACAAAAGAAGAGTTGGCCCCTTTCAACATCAGCACCACAGAACCCACTACTTCGCCCTCGTCATTGTAGGTAATGGCACCATAGCGTAGGGCATGGCCAAACTGCACGGTAGCCACATCGCGAATGAGTACCGGCAAGCCTTGTTCGGTGTTCTTTACTACAATCTTCTCAATATCTTCCAATCCATTCACCAAGCCTTCGCTACGAATGAAATAAGCAAAGGGCTTTTTGTCGATGTAGGCGCCACCTGTGTTTTGATTGTTTTTTTCCAGGGCTTGAAAAATTTCATTGATACTCACATTCATGCCGCGCAACTTCTCTGGGCTTAGCGCAATTTCATATTGCTTCAAATAGCCACCCCAGCTACCTACATCTGCTACCCCCTCGGTGCCGAGTAGTTGTCTGCGAACAATCCAATCTTGAATGGTGCGCAATTCCATGGCTGAGTATTTTGACTCGTACCCTTTTTTGGGACGCAATACGTATTGATAAATCTCGCTCAAGCCTGTTGAAACCGGAGCCAGCTCAGGGCTGCCAGCGCCTTTGGGGATAGCCTCTTTTGCCTTGGTCAATCGCTCGTTTACTTGTTGGCGCGCCCAATACACATCAGTAGTTTCAGTAAATACAATGGTAACTACTGACAAACCAAAGCGCGAGAACGAACGCATTTCCGTGATGCCAGGAATGGTGGCCATGGTTTGTTCTACGGGAAATGTGACCAGTCGCTCAATTTCGGGTGCGGCCAGCGAAGGCGAAACGGTGAGTATTTGCACTTGGTTGTTGGTGATATCGGGCACCGCATCGATGGGGAGTTGCTTGAGTGAATAGCTGCCCCACACCACCAACCCAATGGTGAGCATACCAATAACTAATTTGTTCTTTATTGAAAAAGAGATGATGCTGTTAAGCATGTATAAGATTTAAGATTCCAGATTTAAGATTCCAGATTACTTAGCTTTTGCCGGAGCAATCCGTGATCCTGACGATATCAGGGCTCGAACCTAAATTTTTGGAGGCTGAAAAATATCGCTGAGTTGTGATTCGAAAGATGCCTCGCGATAGGCGAAGCAGTGATTAACTTTTTCGGGGAGGTTGTTTTCTTTCAACGCCACTTTGGCAACGGGCAAGGCGATGATAGTCGCAGTAAACTCATGACCGGGTACTTTAAACGGCAATTGGTTATCATGGTCATCGTGCGCCACATCGGTTTTGTAGTGCATCGCTAAAAACTCCCAAAAGGTAAGGTCAGCAACTTTTGCTTGGTGCTCGGCATAGTGCTCAAACAAAAGCGGCAAGCGCAATGCCTCATGAAACTCGGTGGTCGAGCTGATGTAGGCGAATAAAAATAAGGCGGCTACCAGTTGCTTCACTTGGTAAAGGTAGGAAAAAGAATTTGAGATAATATCAAGTTTGCGTTCTTTGCTACTTGGTGTAGAATTTTTACCCCGAATGCACAAATAGGATGAAAAGAGTTTCTGTCGCAATTGTTTTTGTTTTTTTTGGTTGTTATGTCTGTGCCCAAACCGACTCCACCAAAATTCTTGAACAAGTTGTGGTTCGGGCGTTTGCTTCTGAAAAACCGTTGCAACAAGTGGCTGCTTCGGTAGCTATTGTTGATGCAAAAGAATTGAACCGATTTAACAACACTTCACTGTTGCCTGCGCTCAACGCCATTGCGGGTGTGCGCATGGAAGAGCGCTCGCCCGGCAGTTTTCGGCTGGCCATTCGCGGCAGTTCGCTGCGGTCACCATTTGGGGTGCGCAATGTAAAATTTTATTGGAATGGCTTGCCGTTGACCGATGGCGGTGGCAACACATATTTGAATCTGGTTGATTTCAATTCGGTAAGTCAAATCGAAGTCATCAAAGGGCCGAGTGGCAGTTTGTACGGTGCAGGCATGGGCGGTGTACTATTGTTGAATTCTTCTGTACCTACCAAAAATGAAATTCAACTTTCTGCAGTGGTGGGCAGTTATGGGTTGCAGCGCTATCAGTTACAGGCGAGCCTGGTGGAGAGAAAAACAAAGGCAACCATTCAATATGCGCGTCAACAAGCGGATGGCTATCGCCAACAAACCACCATAAGGCGCGATGCTTTGAATTTGGAATTGCAATTTCAACTGGCCAACAAAACCATTTTGCGTTCTACTTCATTTTACACGGATTTGTTTTACCAAACACCCGGGGCATTGACGAGAGCCCAATACGACCAAGATCCGCGCCAAGCACGATTAGCTACCAACACATTGCCGAGTGCTATTGAGCAACAGGCTGCCATTTACAACCAAACATTTTACTCAGGGCTTATGCTTGATTATCAATGGGACAATAATTTGTCGACACGCATTGGTTTGTTTGGGTCAGCCACGGATTTCAAAAACCCCGCCATCACCAACTACGAAAAACGCACCGAAAACAATTGGGGCGGACGAATCGAAAATCAATGGTCTTTTAATGTGTCATCAGCAAAAGGCAAGTTGACGTTTGGTAGCGAGTTTCAATCTTTCAATTCGCCCATTCAAAATTTTCAGAATCTGCAAGGCACTCCAGGTAGTTTGCAATTCAGCGATGAGTTGAAATCTTCATTGGCTACCATTTTCGCGCAAAGCGAATTTGATCTACCCGGGAATTTTTATTTGACTGCGGGCGCCAGCGGCAACTTTGTGAACTACAGATTCAATCGAACGTCTGCGCAACCTGCTATCGAACAAAACCGAAACATTGACCCGGTTTTGATTCCACGCGTTGCGTTGCTTAAAAAATGGAGCGAACATTTTTCAACCTATGGAAGCATCAGCCAAGGTTTTTCGCCACCCACCTTGGCGGAAGTGCGCCCCTCCACCAACACCTACAACGACAGTTTGCGTGCCGAAATGGGAATCAACTATGAACTGGGCGCGCGCGGAAAGTTCTTAAAAAATTTTTCGCTTGATATCGCGCTTTTCTCATTGCAGCAAAACGAAACGATTGTGGTGCAGCGGCAAATCAATGGCGCAGATTTTTTTGTGAACGCGGGCGGCACCTCACAATTGGGTGCCGAAATGATGATGAGCTACTTCAAAGAACTAAAAGGTTCTTTGCTTTCATCCCTCAAAATCTGGACGAGCTATACGCGCAATAGTTTTCAGTTCAATACCTACATCAAAAATCAGCAAAATTTTTCGTACAAAAATCTGACAGGCACTGCACCGATTGTTTCCGTTTCTGGTTTGGATATAAAATCGAAAATGGGTTTTTATCTCAATGCCACTTTTAACTACCTAGACACTATTCCTCTGAATGATGCCAACACCGATTTTGCCGCCTCTTACGTTCTAATCGGCAGTCGGTTGGGTTGGGCGTCTTTCATCAAAAAAAATCCCATTGATATTTGGTTAGGAATCGACAATGCAACCGATCAAACGTATAGCCTCGGAAATGACCTAAACGCAGCAGGAGGACGATATTACAACGCTGCTGCCGGAAGGGGCTACTTTTTTGGCATAGCGTTTAGCCTGCCGGACTAGAATGGAAGTAACGAAAGCTTTTGCTTTACGTGTCCATGAGATTTCGTTAGTGTCGGCAAAGTCGTGCCAGATAAAGTTTGGAAGAAAAGACCTCAACCAGACCTCCCTTTTTGGTTGCGGTGCAAGTAAATGCGGCTAACTTTGTAGCATGGTTAATCTCATTATCAAAACCTTTAAACGGTACGCGTGGTTTAAGCGTTTCAATGCCAAGATAACCTACGAGTTGCTGGCAAAGTTTGTGCCTGCAGAAGACTGGCACTTTATGAACTATGGGTATGAACCGAATGCCGAAGAGGCTTCATTGCAGTTGAAAGAAAAAGTTTTACAACGCTACCCTTTACAGATGTACCATTACTTGGCAATGAAAACTCCGCTTGTAAACAAAGACGTGCTGGAGGTGGGCAGCGGTCGTGGAGGTGGTGCGCACTACCTGGCTGGTGCGATGAGTCCAAATTCTTATGTCGGGTTAGACTTGGCGCAGAGCGCGGTTGACTTGGCCAACAAAATTCATCAGCAACCTAATTTAAAATTCATTCAAGGTAGTGCTGAAGAAATCCCATTAGAAAGCAACAGTGTGGATGTAATCGTAAATGTCGAGTCAAGCCATTGCTACGGCAGCGTTGATATGTTTTTGAGCGAGGTAAAACGCGTACTTAAACCTAAGGGTTATTTATTGATGGTCGACTTTCGTAATGAAGTTAAGAACATGGAACGGTTTCAAGAGCAAATCAAAAACAGCGGGTTGAAATTAGTACAGGAAGAAAATATCAGTAAAAACGTGATGGCAGCCATTGAGGCAGAAAACCCAGTCAAGGTAAAACGGATTGAAGAACTGATACCTAAACGCTGGCAAAAACTTTTTTCTGATTTTGCCGGAGTTGTAGGGTCACGATTTTACAACACACTGAAAGACGGCACTCGGGTGTACTATCGATTTGTGTTGCAAAAGGCATAAGCCGGTTACGGTAAATTTTAGCGCAAAAAAACGATTCGGTGGTGACTCCTTCGAATTTACCCAGGTGTCCCAAAAGGATTCTATTTTCAGCTGCTGTTAAACCCACTTGAAGAACAACCCAATTTTCCATGAATGCCAATGGTTTAGGTGCAATTGCCAAAAAATACTGCCTTAGCAGTGTTGACTATCCCAACTTTTTCTTCGATCTTTAAGCTACTGCTGTCTCTTCAACATGAATAAATAGTATGCCGGCAAACATGAATTTGCCACTCAGAAATGTAAAAAAATGAAACGACATATCGCCTCTACCTCACCCCCTAAAAAA
>JBJTHA010000102.1:0-2601 GCA_046094265.1 Cytophagales bacterium | reverse complement strand
CTGTAAAAAAGTCTACCAACAGACGATTCGGGGAAACCATTGTCATTGCCGATGATCAAAATGTAAATCCTTTCTCTATCGGCCATGATGACAACAATGCGGGCGAGGTTCACCAAAAGTTTCAATTTTTCAAATAAAGCCATAAGGTTATGTCTTGGTCAAAGTTGAACAATTTACACCGTAATAAAAATAGCACCGGCTTGGTTAAACCTACCTTTAGAAAGCGTACACGGCAAAAGGTAGGCACGCAGCCCTAGATTGAAACCCGTGAAATAAATGTGTTATCGGAGTGTATAAGCGTTAATAACCCTCTATGCAGCGTAATGATTTGGTCGCAAATCCAAAGGCCCATGCCAAGCCCGGTGCTAAGTTGATTGGATTTCTTAAAACCATCTTTTAGTGATTCGATATTATCAATTGATTGACAGAACGGGTTGATAACCTCTAGCCGAATGCGGCCACTTTCAGAATAAAGACGAATAGTAACAGTACTTTTTGCTGGCGAATACTTGACGGCATTTTCAATCAGGTTGGTAATCACGGTTTCAAATTTATCTTCATCAACCAAACACAGATGCAGTTCATCGGATTCAGCAATGGTAATCTTGATTTGAATGCCTCGATCCTTTATAAGGTAACGCACTCGCTTTAGTGACGAATAGATAAGCTCATCTAATTTTACTTCTGTCGTTTTCAGTTGCAATGTTTCACTTTTCAATTGACTGATCAATAAAAAATCTTGGATTACCCGATCTAACCGAAGTACCTCATTCAACTGGCTTTGCAACAATTGTTTTACAGATTCATCTTCCGTTTTCAGCAACGATACAGACAGTTCCGTTTGCATGACAGCCAGCGGAGTCTTTAATTCATGAGCAGCCGAGGCAAAAAAATTGGTTTGCTGGTGAAGACTGTGTTCGATCCGCGCAAGCATGGCATTGATGGTTTGCGAAAGCAATTGTGTTTCATCGGATGAAGTAGA
Organism: Cytophagales bacterium; assembly: GCA_046094265.1. Taxonomy (GTDB): domain Bacteria; phylum Bacteroidota; class Bacteroidia; order Cytophagales; family Cyclobacteriaceae; genus ELB16-189. Next base: position 1,619 of record JBJTHA010000102.1, on the reverse strand, counting down.
AACAGGCACTCGTTCAATACTTTTATCGGCATTAATAGTTTGTGCTGCTTGAATTATTTTTTGGATCGGACGAAGCGTGTAGCGTGTAACGATATAAACCAAAAGCACGGCCAACAGAATCGAAACCACATTAGCCAGAAACAAATAAACCTTTAACTGAGCCAAACTAGCTTGTAACCGATGATTACTTCTGGCAACAGATAGCGACAACACCGCTTCGGAATACTCTATTGGCTGATTGACAGTGACAATCCGAAATGTATCGATCTCTACTTCACTTGCATACAGCAACTCTTCCGTTGCTGCCGGAAACGCAGGTGAAATAAATAAAACATCTGAGGAAAATTGAGAGCCCAACCGAACATTGAGCAAATACCCACTAGGCGGCAAGGGTATTGTCGTAGGATTTAGCTTTACCTCGCTGATAAGCTTCTCACCCTCTGCCCGTAGCTCTTTACTATCGGCTTCGGTTAGGAGTTTGCTTACCTGTTGGTAGATTATGTAATTGACGGGAAGGATGATAATGGCAAATACTGCGATGAACAGAAAAGCAGTTTTGGAAGCAATGCTGATGTACCTTGCCAAGCTAATTTTTAATTAATTCACCTTCAATATAGTATCCAATCCCCACTTTTGTTTGAATAAAGTCTCCGTTTCCCAGTTTCTTTCGCAACTGCGAAAGATGCACTTCAATTACGTTGCTTCCCATATCAAAATTTACTTCCCACACTTTCTCGGCCATTTCTGTTTTTGAGATAATTCGGTTACAATTGCTGAGCAAGAGTTCTAAAAGAGAAAACTCCCTTTTGGTCAACATCACTTCTTCTTCTTGATAAAACACTTTTCGCGAAAGCAAATCCATGGATAGATTACCAACTTGGTAGCGGCTTATGTTTTTTCCATGACCTTTTCGGGTAACGGCTCGAATGCGTGCTAGAAATTCGTTGAACTCAAATGGTTTTTTGATATAGTCGATGGCTCCTTTGTCGAGGCCTTCTACCACCCGCTCCGAACTGCTAAGCGCGCTGGTTATGATCACCGGCACTTGGATACCAAATCGGTTTAGATTATCCAACACATCAAAGCCACTGACACCCGGCAACATAATATCGAGAATAACTAAATCATACTTTTCGGTTGCTGCTAAATCCAATGCCTCGCTACCATTGCTTACGGCATCTACCCGATAACCTTGTTGCTCCAGCCCTTTCCGTATAAATTCGTTCAGCTTGGGCTCGTCTTCAACCAATAGTATTTTCATTTTTTCGAATACAATAAAAATTCTCGACCGTCTAAAATCAGTTTTTTCGGATTAACAATTTCGTAATTAAATTGATATACCTCACCTTCTTTTTTTACTCGCTGATCGCCTTCGAAGGAGATGGAGGTTCCTGCCTTTAGTAAAGGTCGCAATTGCGCCTCCGTTCGTTGGTCGATTTCAATCAGAAATTTGTCATCAACAATAATCGCTAAGATTCTCTTCTTTTCAGAAAAATTAACTTTTGTGATTTTACCAGTGCTATTTACAGACGTATATTTGTGTTCGCCATCTGGATCACCGTAGTACATTCCCGGCATTCGTAAAGTGTCCGTTCTGCTGATGAGGCCGTGGATAGTTG
>JBJTHA010000101.1:0-3667 GCA_046094265.1 Cytophagales bacterium | reverse complement strand
ATGGTGAGGTTCAATTCTTTTTGGTCTTTGAGGATGTCTTTGAGCACTGCGCGGATACTGGCTTCATCTTCAATCAATAGTACTTTGGGCATGGATGAGGTTTAAGATTTCTGATGTAAGATTTCTGATTTTTAGCTAGATCAATATTGAGCAGTATCTAGTTCAAAAATCATAAATCACAATTCGAAAATAAAAAAGTTCAAGCCTATAAGCCGGGTTCTGTCATGCTAATGTTGCCATCAGCACGCTTTATCATTTATCTGGTGCGGATGTTGCCATACGCATCTAGCAGCCTACCCAACCCTGACCAACTGCATTGCTGCAATTATAAGACGAGCGATCTTGTGTCAGAGCCTATTTGGCCTTTCAACCCGTAAGGTTTGCCATGCAGCAAGTGTCGCCACTTGCCCGGTGGGCTCTTACCCCACCTTTTCACCTTTTCCCACCGCGAACGAGTCGCAACGGGTAGTTTGTTTTCTGTGGCACTATCTATACCTCACTTTCGTGAGACTCTTCCTGTTAGGAAGTACGGTGCTCTGCGTTGCCCGGACTTTCCTCCCCAATTTTATTGAAGCGATAAAGCGGCTTGCGCTGCAAAGTTAGAAATGTTTGACGACTTTGTGCTTTAGTGAATATCTGACCCCGTCAATTTCATCTCGTATTGATCGGCCAGGTTGGCAACTTCTTGCATCATTTCTTTGATGGTGTCTTCAGAAAGGTTATCGATCGAGGCGACTGCTTCTATTTGCAGGTAGTTTTGATCAATCACAAAACGGCAATAGTTGAAAAATGCAGTTTGTTCTAGCAGCATTTTGTAATCCATTGCCGTGGAGGCCGCACATACTTTGGAGTGCAGCATCATTAACTTGCGATTGTACAAATCATTTTTTTTGATGGTACCCAAAACCGTTTGAAATCGTCCGCCTGCCACGGGAACGATGATGATTGAATGGTCGGCATCGTATTGCGTGTATTGCCCACCTATCTGGTCGGCATACTTTTTCATGATTTGATTCAGTTCCATGGTGTTTTGTTTGAAGTTCGAAGGTAAGATTTTCTGATAACTACCCCAAACCTACGGGTTATTAGTGTCACCATCCTCTGCGTCACGGTTTTGTTGCTCTTCCAACTGGCGTCTCCTGCGTTCACGGGCGGAAATCAGCAGTTCGCGCCAGCTATTGAAGCTTTGTGTGTGCATTAAACTCACCCCCGTGGTAATGGTGGCTTGCGTGCCAATAGTGTTGGTCAGTTGGTTGAGGTTGGTGCGGTTGAACATCTTCACCCTAAACTTGCCATCAGCCGTTAGCAGGTAGTCCACCGTCCAATCGCCCAGCATGTTGGCTAGATTGGTACGGGCATACTGGTTATTAGAAAGAGTACCCTCTCCAGTTACCCGCAAACGGCCATTCAAAAAAGAATGCGAAAGCCTTAATTGAAACGTATTGAACGCCTCCTGGTCAAGCGACCCCAGGTCCAAATCGATTTCCAAATTTTGATCTACTTGGTTGAGCCAGTAGCTGAGTTGGTTGGAGAACAACTCACTTACGCTGTTGTACAAACTGCCGCTGGTAGCAAAGGCATCGGGTGGTGAAAACCTGCGCAACACAATCAAGCTGAACACCTGCTTTTTCAGCTCTTGCTCGTCCAGCCGCGCCTTAAAGGCATTGAACTCAAATTTCAGCTGCACCACCGAACCCTTATCGCCTGTTATGTTGTCGGGCAAATCGTTTGCCAGAATGTCGAAATTGATCTGGGGGCTTAGCATAGGGCCATCCAGTTTCATCACCACATCTATGGGGTACTTTCTTCTGATTTGTGGCAGGTTGGCATTGGTTTGGTCGGGCAAGATGGGAGCCAGTGAAGTAAGTTGCCGGTAGGTGGCAGACAACTGCAGAATACCGGCATACGGATCGCCAAACCAAGTGATGCGACTCCCTTTATTGATCATGAATTCTTTGTTGATCAGGTCATACAACGTAAAATTGTAAAAGCCACGCTCAAACTCATACACGCCAAACATGTTGAACTCGCCCTTTGTATCTACTTGAAGTTTGATATCGCCACGGCCATAGCCGCGAATGATATCCCCCGATTTAATGTCGCGGATGATTTCAGCATAGGCATCAGGCGTAATGTCAAGATTCAAATCCATTGATAAGCCGGTGGGTCCGGCTTTTTTCTTTTTTACTTCCGCAGATTTTGCCAACGCAACAGTGTCAGTCAAGTTAATAAACGAGATAAAGTCCTTTTTCTCCACTGATTCAAAAGATGTAAGAGGAATAAAGATGCGTGTGTTTTTTTCTGAACGTGCGGTAGCCGAAATCTTCAGGTTTTCAAATGAACCCAAAATGTTCAGCACGCCTGTGGCATATGCTTGGCCGTAAAAAAGGGAATTGTCTTTCGAAGTGGTGTTCAACATTTGAAAATTGTTGAACGAGGCATTGAGCACCACCCGAAAGTTGTTATAGTTCATGTGTGTGAGGTAGCCATCAAAAGATCCCTTGTTCTCAAAAGCATCCGTCACGGTAATGTCGTTGAAAATAATCTGCGTGGGGTTCATCTTCAACTTGCCATCCAAGCGATAAGTAGTCTTCAAATAATCGATGGTCATTTGGCCGTTTTCGATTTGACCTTCGCCATTTACCATCGGGTGTGCAAAACTCCCTGTAATATCATACTCACCAGTTAGTGTGCCATTGATATTAGAAAAAATACCGCGTAAAATAGGCTCAATAATCCGCAAGTTTGTTTTTGCCAACGTAGCGTGTAGAAATAGAGGATTTTTCTTTTCCTGATCGTAATAGCCCGAAAGAGAAACCGTGCGCTGTTTTAGTCGATCAATTGTGAAATCGATGTCAAACACACTCTTGGTGCGGTTCCAGGTATTGTTGCCATTGATGTCTCCAATCAAGAAATTATTGATTGTTAGTGCGTCTACCTTCAGGTGATTTTGAAAATAGGTGTTTTGATAGATGTCTTTGGCAGTTACTTCTCCATTTAAAATACCGGTAAAGTTCTCTGTACTAATCGCATCGATAATGTTTAAGTTGAGCTGTGTGACGGTTACGTTCAAGGTTTTTTCTGGCTGTTGGGAGATTGCACCGTCAATCATAATCGATTCTACATCATTGTAAAGTTGCAGGTGATGTATTTCCCATTCTTTCCCTTTGTTGAGCATAAAGTTTTTCTGATTGATTTTCCACTCTTTGTTAAGCACATTGATGCGCGAGGGTAGTAGCTTAATACGTGTACTGTCTTTTAAAAAGTCAATCTCAGCTTTCAGCCGAATTAGGTTTGAACTGTTTTCTTGGTTGGCATCTAGTTTGATCTCAATATGGTCGCGGTCCCAGATCGCTTCGGAAAACAGATTCTGAGTGGTAAGGGATTTGCCTAAAAGTTGCCGGTTTGAATTCACCGTCAACATAGCCAGTACAGATACACTATCGCGGAACTTAGATCCTGAAAACTCAACCTCATTTTTTAAAAAGAGTTTTCCGTTTACCAGTATGGTATCAATGTTGGAGTAGGCCTGCAGCAAAGAGGTAATTCCATTTGTAAACCTGCCTGTGATTTTGGTTCGCTGCGCAATTCCTAAGTCTAGATTGGCGAGTGTAATTAATGGATTTACATTATTTAAGTTTACTTCAAAATCGGCACTATATTCGGT
>JBJTHA010000100.1:0-14778 GCA_046094265.1 Cytophagales bacterium | reverse complement strand
GAGCAAGAAGCCCAAAAATGGGTACTGAAAATGTCCGTCCCACTCAAACGAAGGCAATGGTATGATGGATTATTCTCAAATGTCCAAAATATAAACCTGCCACTAAGTCTGACTGGATAGTTCTACTGCAAAATCTGGGTTTAATCAATAGAAGGGTCTCAAACCTAGTTTTTTCGCCAGCCCTGTCAAATCTTCCACCACCTTTTCGTTGAGCGGGATTCCTTTTGCTCTTCTTATTTTCTCTGCTTCTCTTTCTGGGTCACCGGGTATTATTAATCGGTGGTAACCCTCCACCGTTTTGGCTTCGCGGAAACGCGCAATCCAGTTGTCCATGTGCTGCTTGAATTCGCTGGCTGGCCTAAAGGCGTCCACCCGCATCGCTCCAAAAAAATGACCGATGCCTTCACCCACGGGGTCGGCAGGGGGAGCGAGAAAACTCACAAAAGGGGGCACCCAAGGACCGTAATTTGCGCCACTCAATACAGCGGAGAAAATATCAACCCACGCGCCCAAACAAAAACCTTTGTGGCTGCCATGTTCAAAATCGCTGCCCAGCGGAATAAGCGAGCCCCCATCTTTCAATTCATTGGGGTTGGTACTGGGTTTACCTTCTTTGGTTTGTATCCACCCTGGCGGTGCCTGTTTATTTTTTCGTTGTAAGATTTCTAGTTTACCATTGGCCGCAGTTGTAGTGGCAAAGTCGGCAACAAAGGGAGGCTGCTCTTGCGCAGGAATTGCCACACAAATGGGGTTAGTTCCCAACAATCGTTCAACCGAAAAGGTAGGTGCTACCAGCGGGCTGGCGTTTGTCATGGAGATACCGATCATGTCATGCTCTAACGCCATCATGGAGTGATAGCCCGCAATGCCAAAATGGTTTGAGTTTTTTACCGCCACCCAACCTGTGCCCACTTGTTTTGCTTTGGCAATGGCTACGTTCATGGCATGAGGTGCCACCACCAGGCCTAGGCCTTGGTCGCCATCCACTACGGCCGTGCTGGGCGTTTCGTGCACAATCTTCATGTTCGGTTGGCTATTCACTCGGTTATTTTCCCACAAACGAACATAACCGGATAATCTTGCTAATCCGTGGGAATCAATGCCTCGAAGGTCAGCTTTCAGAAGCACTTTACAGGCAAGTTCTGCGTGTGTTTTAGTGCATCCCATTTTTTCAAATACCCTGAGGGCAAAATCTTCTAAGGCTGTATAGCGGTAAATCACTGGCATTTTTCGCCAAATATAATGGAGTTTAACACACACAGGTGTTCACTAAAAAACCATCTGACCATAAAACCATGCGCGTTTAGCTTATCCAATTCAAAATTTTAGGGCTATTTTTGCGTTCTTAGTCATTTTAAAGATGCGCGTTTTCAGTTTACTTCTTGTATTTTGTTTCTCACTAACGGGGTTTTGCCAACCACCCAATACCAAAAAATCCATCGTGTTGCTGAAAGTAAATAAGCAGCCGGTGTTTGCCGATGAGTTTATTTACCTCTACAAGAAAAATCACGCCAACCAAACTGGGGAATTTACCGAAGCCAAAATAAACGACTACATCACGCTGTTCGTCAATTTTAAATTAAAGGTTGCTGAAGCCCGCAAGCTTGGTTTAGACACTACAAGAAAGTTTTTGAAGGAATTTAAAACGTATCGTGAAGACTTAAAAAAACCGTACCGCGCAGCACCCGATTTAGTAGACGTACTTGCGAAAGAAGCTTATCAAAAATTAACACAAGAAGTGCGCGCCTCGCATATTTTGATTGGGGCAAAGAACGATGCACCACCTAGCGATACGCTTGCTGCTTTTCAAAAAGTTCAAAATATTCGTGACAGGATTTCTGCGGGCGAAGACTTTGAGAAATTGGCGCAAGAACTTTCAGAAGACCCTTCTGCCAAATACAACCGTGGCAATTTGGGGTACTTCACCGCCATGCAAATGGTATATCCTTTTGAAAAGGCTGCGTATGAAACCCCAGTTGGGCAAGTATCAAAAATTGTGCGCACAAGATTTGGCTATCATTTGATTAAAGTTATCGACAAAAAGCCTGCGCGTGGCGAAGTTGAGGTAGCCCACATTTTACTGCGCACCAACGAGGCCGACAAACTGCAAATGGCGAAAGCAAAGAACACAATATTCGAAATTTATGAACAGCTAAAAGCTGGCCGCGCTTGGAATGATTTGTGCAAAGAATTCTCAGAAGATCCAAGCACAAAAGACGTTGGGGGGAAACTACGACCCTTTGGAGTAGGGGCACTCGCATCCGTGCCCGAGTTCGAGGCAATGGCATTTGCATTGAAAAAACCAGGCGATATCTCAGATCCGTTTCAATCAGCCATCGGTTGGCACCTAATAAAATTAGAGCAAAAAATTCCGTTGCCTCCATACGCTCAGATGGAAGAACAGTTAAAAAAGCAATTGGCCCGTGATGAGCGTCTTCAGATTTCTCAGCAACAACTGAATGCAAAACGCAAACGCGATATGGGTCTGGCCGAGGACGAAGTTGCCCGAAAAGAAATTTTCGCCTTGGCCGATTCCAGTCTATCTAAGGGAAAGTGGCGATTTAAGGGTAATGCTCAATTACTAGAGAAACGGTTGGTACAATTGAACGGTAAAAGTTTTTTGGTTAAGGAATTTGTAAAATTTATAGCTACCAACCAAGTACCGAATGGCTTTGAACCTGCCTATTATATCAATCAACTGTATCAATCCTTTGTAGAAGAATCCATGAATGATGTGGAAGAGCAGCAGCTTGTTCAAACCAAGCCCGAATTCAAAAATCTACTTACGGAATACCGCGAAGGCATTTTGTTTTTCGAAATTATGGAGAAGGAAATTTGGAATAAAGCATCCGAAGACACCACAGGCCAAAAAAGATTTTACGAAGCGCACCCAGAAAAATACCAAGCTAAAAACAGAGTAGAAGCCAGGATTTTTACCGCTACTGATAAAAATTTAATCAACGAGTTCAAATCAAAAGTTGATAAAGGAGATACGATCTCGCAAGCACTGCTTAAAAAATTCAAATCCGTGCAACCCTTTCGCAAATACGAACGAGGGGACAGCAAAATAATAGATAATGTAAATTGGGTGCCCGGCTTGCACGAAACAGCAATGGATAACAATTATTATTTGGTGGAGATTCAGCAACTGGTAGCACCCGGAATTAAAACTTTTAACGATGCCAAAGCATCCATTATTACCGACTATCAGGCGCAACTAGAAAAAGATTGGTTAGAGCAACTTCGTAAAAAGTATTCCGTGGCTTTATCCAAAAAAGGGAAAAAGGCCGTGCTTACTGAATTGGTTAAGAAGTGAGAATTGGTTGGTTATATTGTTTAGGGCTTTTCGCCTTGTTAAATGCATGCGACTTCATTCGCATGAAGGGCAGTAAAACAGGTGACGCAACCCGCAAAGCAATAGCGCGTGTGGGCGATACTTTTTTGTATGCCGATGAATTGCGCGGTATTGCCTCTTCTGAAAAGAGTAAGGAAGATAGCACTGCACGTGTGTCAGCGTATGTCGATAGCTGGATTCGTAAGCAATTGCTGTTGAACGAAGCAGCCAAGAATATTGATATAAATGAAGCGGAAGTGGAGCGAAAAGTATTGGATTATCGCTATAGCTTGATTGGCTACGAGTTTCAAAACTACTACATCAACAAACACCTGAACGACAGCGTATCCCAGCAAGAGCTGGAGGTTTATTACAACGAACACCTAGATAACTTTATCCTCAAGCAAAATATCATACAGGGCGCGTACATCAAGGTGGCAAAGACAGCCCAAAGAACGCAGCGCATCAAAGATTTACTTTTTTCGAATAAGCCCAAAGACATCAGCGAACTGAAATCTTACTGCCTCGGGTTTACTCAAGCCTATCAATTGCCAGATTCTACATGGATAGAATTTGACAAGTTAGCGGCTGATTCTCCTTTGGCTGATATTCCAAACAAAATACAATTCCTCCGCAGTTATAATTACTACGAAACTAGCGATGCCAATTACTTCTATTTCCTTAAGATCAACGCCTACAAAATTTCGGATAACGTCTCGCCATTAGACTTTGTAAAAGAGGATATCCGCAATATTATTTTAAATAAGCGTAAAGTAGAACTTGCCAAAATATTAGAAGATGAGATTTATGAGAAAGCAGCCAAGGAAAAAGAGTTTGAAATATTCAACCGCTAGTTTCATAGCACTGCTGTGGTTTGCTTCGGCAATGGCGCAAGACAAAACTGGTTTTGTGGTAGATAAAATTATTGCCAAAGTAGACAACTACATTGTAATAAAATCTGAATTAGAGCAAGCCTACCAAGGTTATGTAGCGGAAGGAAACCCCGCTTCCGAAGATGCCAAGTGCCAGATTTTTAATCGCCTCATCATGAATAAACTAATGGTGGCGAAGGCAGAGATTGACTCAGTGACGGTTACGGATCAAGAAGTGGATCAAAACACCACGCAGCGTATGGGCATGATTATGCAAAGCTCAGGCAACTCACCAGAAGAACTTGAAAGGCGGTATGGCAAGAGCTTGGATCAAATTAAATTGGAGCTACGCGATCAGATTCGTGAACAATTGCTCTCTCGCGAAATGACCCAGAAGATTACAAAGGACATGAAAATTACACCTGCAGAAGTAAAGCGTTTTTTCAACAAAATACCTGCCGATAGCTTACCCTATTATAGTTCGGATGTTCAGATCGGGCAGATTGTAAAAATTGCCAAGATCAGTGCTGCCCAAGAAGAAGAGGCAAAAAGAAGATTGAACGAATTGCGCGACCGTATTTTGGCAGGTGAAAATTTCAATGAACTGGCATTGAAGTATTCTGAAGACCCTAGTGCACGCCAAAATGGTGGAGAAATGGGTTTTGTGGGAAGGGGTTCAATGGTTCCCCCTTATGAAGCAATGGCATTTAAATTGCGCAAGGGAGAAATTTCAATTCCCTTTAAATCGCAATTTGGCCACCATATTATGCAATTGATTGATAGAAGGGGAAACGAATACAACTCGCGCCATATCTTGTTGCTCGGAAATCCTTCTGCCGAAGACGTTCAACGCGCCCAGCATTATCTTGACAGTTTGCGCAGAAAAATTGTGAAGGATAGCATCAAGTTTGAGCATGCGGCAAAACAATACTCAGACGATAACGATACCAAAGGTAGAGGAGGATACTTTACAGATCAAGATGGAGGTACGAACGTGTCGTTGCGCGACATAGACCCGGTTGTTTACTTAGCCATCGACTCAATGAAGGTAAGCACTATTTCAAAACCAATTGCCTACCGAACTGACGATGGCAAAGAGGCGGTTCGTATCTTGTACTATAAAGCCAAGTTGCCACCGCACCAGGCAAACTTGAAAGATGATTGGCATCGTATTCAATCAGCAGCATTGGCAGAAAAACGCGACAAGGCAATAGGAAAATGGTTCAACAAATCAAAAGGTGATGTTTTTATTAATATCGATCCTGATTACAATTCCTGTAAAATACTTGAGTAAAGTAACCCACCATCATTAACCTAGCAGAGATGAATTTCAAAAACGATGTAGAGGCAGCCGATGCATTGGCGCAAAGCTTCGAGAGGTTGACCAACGAAATTGCCAAAGTAGTGGTGGGGCAACATGATGTGGTGCGCCTGGTGCTCACGAGCATTTTCTGTCAAGGACACTCGTTGTTGATAGGCGTGCCTGGGTTGGCAAAAACACTGTTGGTGCATACTATTGCCAGTTCCTTGGATTTGCAGTTCAAGCGCATTCAGTTCACGCCCGACCTCATGCCCTCTGATATTGTAGGGGCAGAAACCATGGATAAAGAACGCAATTTTCAGTTTGTAAAAGGACCTATTTTTTCCAATATCATATTGGCCGATGAGATCAACCGCACTCCACCAAAAACCCAAGCAGCGTTGCTTGAGTCGATGCAAGAATATGCCGTAACGATTGCAGGTGTTAACTATCCACTGCCTCGTCCGTTTTTTGTGCTGGCAACACAAAACCCCATCGAGCAGGAAGGAACTTATCCGTTGCCCGAGGCACAGTTGGATCGGTTTATGTTCAATATTTTTTTAGACTACCCCACTTATCAGCAAGAAGTAGATATAGTAAAAAACACCACGAGCGACCTAACACAAAAAGTGAACAAAGTAATCAGTGGGGAAGACATTGTTGCATATCAGCACCTCGTGCGCAGGGTGCCCATTTCAGATAACGTAGTGCAGTATGCAGTGAAGCTGAGCCAGTCCACCCGGCCCGGTAAAAATGGTTCCGCTATTGCTACCGAACTATTGGAATGGGGCGCGGGCCCCCGTGCATCTCAGTACCTGGTGCTGGGTGCAAAATGCAACGCACTTCTCAACGGCAAGTATTCTCCCGATATTGAAGATGTGCAAGCAGTGGCCAAGCCAGTGCTGCGCCACCGTATTGTACGCAACTTCAAAGCCGAGGCGGATGGTGTGACAGTGGATGAGGTGATAGAGCGGTTGATGAAGTAGTGTAGTTTTCTACTTCACGGATTGGAATAACGCAATTCGGTTTCCTTCGCTGTCTTCAAATTCTGCCACGAAACCGAAGTTGCCATTAGATGTTTTTGGATATAGGATTTGTCCACCATTTTCTGTCGCCAACTTTAAGGTCTTGTCGATGCTTTCCGTTTTAAAGTAGATGACCACGCCATCTTTGGTGGGTTTGTAAATTTCTCCTTTTGCCAACGCCCCTGAAACCCCCGCGCGCTCTTCAGAGAATGGAAACAACGCCATTTCATTGTGGTCAATAACTTGCTTTTCAAATGTGAAGTTAAAAACGGATGTGTAAAATTTCATTGCCCTGTCGATGTCGGTAACTGGGATTTCAAAATACACAACAGGATTAGGTGATTTTGCCATGATCATTTTATCCTGTGATTTCGGATTGCTTTTTTTTGAACTTTCCGTGCAGGACGTAATGTATAGCACGGTACATGCAGCAATTACTAGGATGATTGGTTTGCGAGCCATGGCCTACTATTCTTTTATAATCCATTCAAAGTCCTCCGCTCTCGGGAATTCTTCAAATCCCCTTTGAAAAAATGGTAGTCAGAGAGTTTGGGTAAGCCAATGGACGATACATCCCAACTGCTGATGACTTCTTCCTCCGCCACCATCACCCTCGATTGAATGGGCTGACAGCCGAGCACGCGCGTGCATACAAGTAAAAAAATCCACTTCATCTTAAACTGGCGGGTGAAATGGTTTTGTCCCTTGCCTTTGATTACCACCCCCTTCTTACCATCCATGGTCAGGCTTTTGCTAAACATAAAATGCCCTTCAGGTAAACGAATGGTGTCTCCATCAGCTACTGTGATCAATTGCGTTTGCAACGACTTCTCAATGGATTTCCAAACAATGGTCTCATCAGTCCGCGTTTGAAAGGCGAGCGCAACAGCCAACATAACAGCAAAGCCTAAATGTTTCATGACACCCAGTTCAGATGGTTTAAATTTAAAGGTATAAAAAATCTCGGAGTGATTTTTAATCAATGATTCAACTCATTGATCGCCAACCAAGCCATTAGCCCTGGCCCAATCTTAAGGGCATCTTCATCAATGTCAAAAGTAGGGGTATGCACATACGAGGTGATTCCCTTGGCTTCGTTGCGGGTGCCCAAGCGATAAAAAGATGCAGGGATCACCTGCGCGTAATACGCAAAATCTTCAGCGCTAAGGGTGAGATCAATGTCGACCACATTCTCTTCACCAACATAGGCTGCAGCAGCGGCTTTAATGCTGCGGGTGAGGGTCGGATTATTCTCCAAATATGGATACCCATGGTGAATATCCACATCGCACCTGCCGCCCATCCCTTCGGCAATGCTTTCGGCCATCTTTTTAATTCTCTTCAAGCCTTCGGCACGCCACGTTTCGTCCAGCGCCCGGAAGGTGCCTGCAATGTTCACTTCATCAGGAATGATATTAGTGGCACCTAGGGCAGTGATTTTTCCAAACGTGAGCACCGTTGGTTGTTTGGGGCTGGCATTGCGGCTGATCACTTGTTGCAACCCAATAATAATATGCGATGCAATCACGACCGGATCAACGGTGAGCTCCGGAGCGGCACCGTGCCCACCTTTGCCCACTACTCTCAAATAGATCTCATCGCTGCTGGCCATGTATTTGCCCTCGCGAAAACCAATTTTGCCAACCGGCAAAAATGGGAACACGTGCTGCCCAATAATGGAGGCGGGTGCAGGGTTTTTCAACACACCTTCTTTGATCATGATAGAGGCACCACCTGGGTTTTTTTCTTCGCCCGGCTGGAAAATCAGTCTCACCGACCCTTCCCAACTCAGTTTTGTTTCGTTTAATATTTTTGCGGTGCCCAATAACGAAGCAGTATGCACATCGTGACCACACGCGTGCATCATACCTTTGTTTTGAGATTTGTAAGGCACCTCATTTTCTTCGGTAATCGGCAGCGCATCAATGTCGGCACGCAGTGCCACGGTCTTCTTGGTGGGGTTGTTGCCCTCAATCAACACCACTACTCCGGTTTGTGCTACCCCTTCTTGTGGTCTTAGGCCCATGTTTTTCAGCTGTTGGGCAATGAACTGGGCGGTGTTAAACTCTTGGTAAGAAAGTTCAGGGTGGGCATGCAGATATCTGCGAAAAGAAACTACATCATTGGCATATTGCTCCGAAAGTTGCTTGATGGCGGATAACAGCGACATGTTATTTGATCATTATCCGATCGGGAACCAAACTTGCTGACGGGAATATCTTCTTCAACGCCAACAGGTCTTTTTGAGCCTCTATCCGTGTAAAATATTTTCCCACAGTAACCCGAAACTTGGGTTGTTGATATTGGACGCTCGCTACATACCGGGTATTCTCTTCAACCAAACGCTTTTGCGCATTCAGAGCTTGCTCCTGTTTTTGACCCGAATAGATTTGAATGGTGTAACCGTCTACGAATTTTCTGGTAAGATTAAACCGATCGATGCTGTCCAACACAGCGTCAATCTTTTCGTTGACATGATACCGCGGTGCTATGATCTCTTGTTGATTTTGCCTAACCGCACTGTCTTTCAAAGTTAATTTTTCAAATACAATTTTGGGTCTGTAGGATGACAAATCTTCAAAATAAGGGTTGTTTATTTTTTGGGCTTGGCAGGATGGTATTAATAAAAAACAGAATGAAGAAGTCAGCATGTATAATACAGAATGCAGGCGTATTAATTCTGAATTCCGAATTCTAACTTCTATATTCTTATGTTCACGCATCATCCCTCAATTATAATGCACCGACCGCCTCTGATGTCATCTTCTACTTTCTTGTATTTCACGTCCTTTATCAGACGTCCGTCCGCATACTGCACAGTTACTTTATCGTTTCTATTGGCGACTTTCTCAGACCGTACAGGCATCACCTTTTCATCAGTGCGCTGATGGGCTGGCTGATGCGCCTCGCCTCCCCCATGCAACAACGATCGTGACTCCTCTTTCTTTTCACTCAGCCGCAGACGTTTTTGCGTACGAGCTTCTTGCACTTCATCAGAGTCTTGCACAGGTATCTCTGCCTTCATCAAGAATGATACCGTTTCTTGATTTACCTTAGCGATGAATCGCTTAAATGCTTCAAACCCTTCAAATTTATAAATCAACAAAGGATCCTTCTGTTCGTATACTGCGTTTTGCACCGACTGTTTCAGGTCGTCCATGTCGCGCAGGTGCTCTTTCCATTGCTGGTCGATGATCGCCAAGGTGATCATCTTCTCCATAGCCTTCACAAGTTCTCCATTCTTCGTCTCAACACATTTTTTCAAGTTGGCTGCCACTCCAATTTGTTTGGTGCCATCGCTAAAGGGAACCAGAATATCCTGAATGGTGGCACCGCGGGTTTTGTAAATGTCGCTCACAATAGGCCATGCCTTTTCTGCCACCACTTTGTTTTTGTGGTGATACTGCTTGAGTGCTTCCTCGTACAATTGCTCAGCTACCGTCACTTGGCTCAACTTTTTGAATTCGTCTTCATCAACTTGAAAATCCATACCCAAGTTGCTCAGCACATGTAATTTAAACTCTTCCAGGTTTTCACCTTCTTTGGCATTTGCCACTATGTCATCGCATGTATCAAACAGCATGGTGAGAATATCCAACTGGAGGCGTTCACCAAAAAGAGCATTTTTTCTGCGTTTGTATATTACTTCGCGCTGCGAGTTCATCACATTATCATACTCCAACAATCGCTTGCGAATGCCAAAGTTGTTCTCTTCCACCTTTTTCTGTGCACGCTCAATTGAGCTGGTCACCATCGAATGCGAAATCACTTCTCCCTCCTTCAGGCCCAAGCGGTCCATAATGCGGGCGATGCGCTCTGGCATGAACAAGCGCATCAAGTTGTCTTCCAGCGAAACATAGAACGTGGAACTACCGGGGTCGCCTTGGCGACCCGAGCGACCGCGCAACTGACGGTCTACTCTGCGTGATTCGTGGCGTTCGGTGCCAATGATCGCCAACCCGCCTGCGGTTCTGGACTCAGGCGTTAGCTTGATGTCGGTACCACGGCCAGCCATGTTGGTGGCGATGGTCACCGTTCCGGATTTGCCCGCTTCGGCCACAATCTCAGCCTCGCGCTGATGTTGCTTAGCATTAAGTACGTTGTGCCTGATTTTCTTCATCTGCAACATGCGGCTCACCAATTCCGAAATCTCCACAGACGTGGTTCCCACCAACACCGGCCTTCCCGCAGCGGTCAGTTTTACAATCTCATCAATAACAGCGGTAAATTTCTCGCGCATGGTTTTGTACACCAAGTCGTCTTGGTCTTTGCGCGTAGTTGGCTTGTTGGTGGGTATTACCACTACATCCAACTTATAAATGTCCCACAATTCACCAGCTTCTGTCTCGGCAGTGCCCGTCATACCCGCTAACTTGTGGTACATGCGGAAGTAGTTTTGAAGTGTGATGGTGGCGTAGGTTTGGGTAGCGTCTTCGACCTTTACATTTTCCTTTGCCTCGATGGCTTGGTGCAACCCGTCAGAATACCTGCGGCCGTCCAGCACACGACCCGTTTGCTCGTCTACAATCTTCACTTTGCCTTCGACAATGATGTATTCCGTGTCCTTTTCAAACAAAGTATACGCCTTCAACAACTGGTTGACACTGTGGATGCGCTGCGACTTGGTGCTGTACTCACGAATGAGTTCCTCCTTCTTTTGCAAGCGCTGTTCTTCGGCCAGCGACAAGTCTTTTTCGATCTTGTTCAACTCAATACCAATCTCAGGAAGAATGAAAAAGCGCGGGTCTTCCCCTTCCCCCGTAATCAAATCAATACCTTTTTCAGTCAGGTCAACACTGTTATCTTTTTCGTCAATTACAAAATATAATGGTGCATCGGCCACCGGCATTTCTTTTTTGTTGTCGGCCAAATAAAAGTTCTCCGTTTTTTGGAGAATCGCCTTATTACCAGTTTCGCTCAACGCCTTAATCAATGGCTTGTATTTGGGCATAGCACGGTAAGCTCGGAACAACGCGGTTCCTCCTTCTCTCTCGTTGCCTTCGGCAATCAATTTCTTTGCATCGTTCAGGTATTGATTCACCAGTTTTTTTTGAGCCTCGACCACCTTATTGATGCGTGGCTTCAAGTCGTAAAATTCATGCTCATCGCCACGCGGCACGGGGCCGGAAATAATTAGTGGTGTACGTGCTTCATCAATCAACACGCTGTCCACTTCATCGACCATTGCATAGTGGTGGCCGCGCTGTACCAGTTCCTCGGGGTCGCGTGCCATGTTATCGCGCAAGTAATCAAAGCCAAATTCGTTGTTGGTGCCGTAGCAAATATCAGCCCGGTATGCATCTCTGCGGGCAATAGAGTTCGGTTCGTGCTTGTCGATGCAATCAACAGAAATGCCGTGGAACTGGAATATCGGCCCCATCCACTCGCTATCGCGTCTAGCCAAATAATCATTGACCGTTACAATATGAACACCACGTCTCGATAATGCATTCAAGAAAGCTGGGAAAGTAGCCACAAGGGTTTTACCTTCGCCTGTTGCCATTTCTGCCACCTTCCCTTCATGCAGCGCAATACCACCAATGATTTGCACGTCATAGTGCACCATATCCCAGGTAATCATGTTGCCGGCAGCCATCCACTGGCGAAACCAATGGGCTTTATCACCTACGATTCTAACATTGGTGTGCTTAGGTGCAAGTGTTCGGTCAAACTCGGTTGCAGTAACCTCTAAGTATTCATTTTCTTTGAACCGCTTGGCTGTTTCGCGTACAATGGCAAACGCACGCGGGAGCACCTCCATCAACACTTTCTCGAGTTCTTTATTGCGGTCTTTCTCGATGGCATCAATCTGATTGAAAATGCCTTCCTTTTCATTGATGTCGAGGTTCGGCTGGTCAGAAATTTGTTTGTGCAATCCAGCCAACTGGTCATCAATCGGCTTGAGTTTTTGATTAATCTCGTTTTGGATGTCTTGCGTACATTGACGCAGTTGATCATTGGAAAGATCCGGCAATTTCTCCCCTTCTTTTTTGGTTTGCTCTACCAAAGGCATCATGCGTTTGATGTCTTTGTCTGATTTAGTGCCGAAAATTTTCGCGATAAGTTTTAACATACAATAGAAAAAGGTCAAGTAGTCTGCCGCTCTTTAGGCGCATGGCCATGAAAAGTACGAAAGTTAAGGATTTACGGTGTGCAATTATAATTCCAATACGCCCTCAAATACCTTTTTGGCAGGGCCGATAAGAAAAATATCGTGAAACGCGACTTGTTGGCCGACTTTGAATTCGACTGATAACTCGCCCCCCGGTGTTTGAATCTTGACGGGTGAATGATAGCCCTTGACAGAAGCCGCCAAGGCACAAGCGGTTACGCCCGTGCCGCACGATAGGGTCTCATCTTCCACGCCCCGCTCGTATGTGCGCACACGGATGCCATTTTCTTGCATTTGCACAAAATTTACGTTCGTGCCAGTTGGCTGGTATTTGTCGCTGTAGCGGATGGCGCGACCCTGGTTGTATACATCTACTTCATCCACCTCTGTTACAAACTGTATGTGGTGTGGCGACCCGGTATTAATAAAAATGGAATCATTGTCTCTATTCATTTCTTTTACATTGTTCATTTTAAGTCGTACGTTACCATTTGCGAGCACGCTGGCTTCGTGTTCACCATCGTAAGCATTGAACTTTGTATGATGTTGAATTATGCCTAGCCAAAAAGCCATATTTACAGCAGCCCGACTGCCATTGCCGCACAAGCTGGGCGACCCATCGCGATTGTAGTACACCAGGTTAAAATCAAGGGCAGGGTGTTTTTCAATTAACATCAAACCATCGGCACCCACGCCATATTTGCGGTCACATATTTTTTCAATTTGCTCTTTGGCAAAAAACAGGTGGCCATTGCGATTGTCGACAATCACAAAATCGTTGCCTGTGGCTTGGTATTTCTGAAACGGAATTCTCATCCAAATCTTGAAGCTCCATGCGGAGAATCTAATCTTTTGCTTGCGGATTTTCTGCCTTGTTCTCCACAACAATCTTGGTCGCCCCTGCCCTTTGCGATATTACTTCCTTACCAATTTCAACTAATCCTCTACTCTCATAAATTTTCATTGCCGTAGACACATCAATTGCCTGACGGGTTTGTTCATCTAAATCGAAAGTTAGTGTAATGAAGTTTAAATGCACCCCCAGTGGCTCCAACACTTTATTACTTTCATTTAACAAACGATTTTCCAGTTCGCTTTGGTCAAGTTCAACGATATCTGCATCAATGAAGATGCCCTTAGAAACGTCCTTTATTCTTTTATCAATAACCATGTTCTCGGCACCCTCAAAAGCATTGCCAATTGCTTCTTCGTCATCTGCATCAGTATTTGCCTTGCCTAAATACTTGGCTTGTTTAATGAACTCTAATGGTTCTGTAATCGAATAATCATAATCTATATGAACGTTCGCTCTTACCCTATCTTTCAGATTTGAGATGAATTTGCTTTCGCCCTGCATAGGGTAATTTGGGATTACTACTTTCATGTAACAAGCATTTAGTCCACCCTTAGGCACCGCATCGCCTGCATTTATTCTCTTCCAAGTCATGCCACAATCCTCTGAAATGACTACCTGCTGATTTGACTTTGCGTAATGGCAACTCTGCGTAACAAATAAAATAGCAACAAAAAATAATACTGAGGTATGCCTTGTAATAACGGTTGAATTTTTCATTTTTTTCATGCTAGTGTATTACACTTTACTTTCGCGATTCTTCTTTAAAATTACCACCGGGGTTATTTCACCTCTTCGTAGTCAACATAGTCACCACCCTTAATCGTTCCGTTGCGCTTATTCTGATTAGAATTAGCATTACCTCTGCTTTCAGGCCTGCGTGGCGGGACATTGCGATACTGCTGCGATGCCGCACCTGCACGAAAAAATATTCCACCAATTTTGTAAACCAAGTAGGTAATTAAACCTACAACAATCAAAAATTTTAACATGGCTTGGCCGGTATATGAATGCACAAAGATATAGTTTCCAACGGAATGGAAAGAAGTAGGATTCATTGGATTTTGATTGAACCTGTATAAAACCATGCGCTACCGCAACCCTGTGCTAACAAGTTTTTTAAGGCCTCTTGCAGGCGCTGGAAAGGTAGCAAAAGGACGTTTTCTATCATTTTTTTAAGCTTCTCAATCCTATCGTAAGATATTGGTTAGGCTGTGGACAAAAAAATTGAAACTCTTAGTTAACTCAACCGTCAGATTAATTCGAAAATAATTCACTGTTC
>JBJTHA010000099.1:0-5428 GCA_046094265.1 Cytophagales bacterium | reverse complement strand
ATCGTACGGTGGCATTACTATGAACGAAGAAGAAAAAAAGATGGGCATCAAAGGCTCGTCTACGCGACAGATTTTCTTTAATGATTGCAAAGTGCCAGTGGAGAACATGTTGAGCGAACGCGAAAACGGATTTAAGATTGCGGTGAACGTGTTGAACATTGGTCGTATTAAGTTAGGCTCGGGTGCAGTTGGCGGTGCAAAGTTTGCTATTGCGAAGGCAATAAATTATTCAAAAGAGCGCAAGCAGTTCGGGACTTCTATCGCTAATTTCGGAGCCATCAAGCACAAGATTGCGCAGACTATTGCTCACACATTTGCTTCTGAGTCGGCCCACTACCGTGCAGGACAAAATATTGATGACGCCTATGATACCTACATTGCCAGCGGCATGGAGCCAGGCAAAGCCCGGTTGAAATCACTGGAGGAATATGCCATTGAATGTGCCATCTTAAAAGTACATGGTTCAGAAGTTTTGGATTTTGCGGTGGACGAAGGTGTGCAGATTTATGGAGGCATGGGATTCTCGGCTGAAGGGCCTATGGATAGGGCTTACCGCGATGCGCGCATCAACCGCATCTTTGAAGGCACGAACGAAATCAACCGTATGCTTACCATTGACATGCTGATGAAGCGTGCGATGAAAGGAACGTTGGATTTGATGACACCCGCCATGGCTGTTCAAAAAGAATTGATGAGCATTCCGGATTTTGGAGCAAGTGATGATGAGGCTGTTTTTGCGAAAGAGAAAAAAGTCATAGCCAATTTGAAGAAAGCAGGCCTGATGGTATCGGGGGCGGCTGTTCAGAAATTCATGATGAAGCTAAGTGAAGAGCAAGAAGTGTTAATGAACCTGGCCGACATGTTGATTGAAGTATATGTGGCCGAATCAACGCTGTTGCGTGTCGAAAAACTCATCGGCATACGTGGTGAAAAGGCTTGTGAAGTGCAAAAAGAAATCGCTATGATTTATTTGCATCATGCTGTAGAAACAGCCACTAATGCCGGCAAGCAAGCTATCTACGCTTTCGCGGAAGGTGACGAGCAGCGGTTGATGTTGATGGGCTTGAAACGGTTCACCAAAATCGACCCATATAACTTGAAAGAATCGAGAAGGAAGGTGGCGAACTACGCGATTGAAAAAGGAGAATATCCATTCTGAGCGTAAGCGAAGAATTACTAAGTAATAATGGGAGATTCTTCAGTCGTGCGTCCATCAGAATTACTAAGAAAACCCCGGAGCGATTCCGGGGTTTTTTGTTTAGTAAGAGATCATGAAAAACCAGAGCCTTCGGCTGAATCTTTTCTTCAAGTCAAAAGCTACCGCATAGCGTTCTTTGGCCACTTCCACGCTTGCCAAATGATGGCGATGGTCATCACACTTTCCAACAAGGCATAGAATACGTAAGCGGATATCTCTGGCGTGACAGGGATGGAGGTAACCGCAATCAATAGCATGATGGCGGTGTAAACAAAACCGAAGATAATATTCATCAAACTCGCCATCTGAGCACGCGCTATAGCAGACGCAATAATTACGAGTGGTGGTATGCACATGAGCACGGATGCGGCAAATACTTTTATGGGGCTGTTAAGGAGCGTATCACCATTCACCAATTTTTCTGCTTGTTTGGGGATGTAGAGTGCGAAATAATCGCCATAGATATAACAAAACATAACAGCACACCATAGCGCGATAAGTTTTACGCGCGTGTTGAGCTTTTGTTCATCGAACGTGGAGGTTGGCATAACGAGTTTTGGTTAGGAGTTATCCATGCTTTTCAAGACGAAATAGCTGATCAAAAGTTACGGTTGATAAAAACTGGAACCAGATTGATGGGACGATTGCAAGTGGTATTTTTTCGCCACCTTGCATAAGTTTTTTTGCTATGATAATTAAAAAAATCGCGATTATAGGCGGGGCAATTTGGGAGCTGCCATGGCCGAGGAAGCAAGACGCAAAGTAGCGAACTTCGTGATTGAAAAAGGAGAATATCCTTTTGATAGTTGTTCGTTTTTGAGTCGGAGATCGAAAGACCAACACCTAGCAACTACCAAGCAAAACCCAGGAGGAATTCTGGGTTTTTTGTTTAGCAAGAGGTCATTAGAATTTCTTAAAAAGCAATCGGACATTATTCAAAAAATCGTTCTCCCTGTGTTGATCTGGCCGGGGGCGAAGGTTTGTACAATAAAAAGGGTTACAAATCAAACCAAAAAAGCGTGAACCAACTCTGATGAGTTGAAATACTGCATTTTGCTAACGCGTACTTTCAATCGCCCTCCTCACATTCCCAAACTTCTTCAACAGTTCTTCAGCTTGCTGTTGAGGCATGCGCAGTTCGTCCATAATCATTTTTACGCCTCGGTTCACCAACTTATGGTTGGTCAATTGCATATCCACCATTTTGTTACCTTTTACTCGCCCCAACTGAATCATGGCCGCTGTGGAGATCATATTCAGCACGAGCTTCTGTGCCGTGCCTGCCTTCATCCTCGTGCTACCTGTTACAAATTCGGGGCCAACCACTACCTCAATTGGGTAGTCAACATTTTTACTAAGCTCGCTGCCCTCGTTGCAAGTAATACATCCTGTGACAATACCTTGCGCACGAGCTTCTAGCACTCCGCCAACTACGTAAGGCGTGCGGCCACTTGCTGCAATGCCCACAAGTACATCGCTTGCCGAAATATGATACACTTGTAAATCTCTCCACGCTTGGCGTGGGTCGTCTTCTGCATTCTCCACTGCTTTGCGAATGGCGGTATCTCCACCTGCAATCAGTCCGATTACCTTGCCCTGTGGCATACCATAGGTGGGGGGTATCTCAGAAGCATCCAGTATACCTAATCTGCCGCTGGTACCTGCGCCAATATAAAAGAGACGGCCGCCTTGTTTCATCTTCTCGGCTATCACCAGCACCAGCCTTTCAATGTTTGGAATTACTTTTTCAACCGTCAACGGAACTCCTTGATCCTCGCGGTTGATATTCGTGAGCAGGTCGCGCACGGTCATGCCTTCGAGTTGGTTGTAGTGAGAGGATGATTCGGTGGTCAAGGTCATGGGGCAAAATTACAAATCCTTTTGGTGATAAAGCGTAAGCCCGGCTATGGGGCCTTCTAATATGTTTTTTACTGTAATGCCTTTGTCGTTGGCCACCTGGCGCAATACATCGCTGAAGTAAAATGCGATTGAGCCCGTGAAGTGAACTTTCGTCTGTTGGTAGTTTGAATACTTCATCACGTTATTGGTGTAAAACTCATCGAAGCTACTATACACCAACTGATAACAGTACGGTTCTCTTAAATGTTGGAAGATGAATTTTGCAAAGCCGGCCAAAAACGCTCCGGGCTTTTCTTGCTGATACACTTTCTCCAACACTTCCTCGCGCGACCACGGGAAACGCGCTTTAAATAGTGCCGCCAATTTTTCAGGCATATTCCCGCGGAAGTAATCAAAAACAATCTGTTTGCCCAAGTTGGTACCAGAGCCTTCATCGGCTAAAATCCAACCTAAGTTAGCCACATTGTCGATGATTTGCTCACCATCGTATAGGCAGGAGTTAGAGCCAGTGCCTAAAATACACGCAATGCCACGCTCGTGGCCACACAATGCCCGGGCGGCAGCCAGCAAATCCCAACCAATTTCAATTTTCGCATTGGGGTAATGTTCAGCAAAAGCAGACTGAATCAATTTTTGATTTTTTTCTGAAGACACGCCCGTGCCATAGTAGAAAATCTTGGTAACGGCCTCCGTGGTCAAAGGCACCAATGAATCGCGGATGACGGTTTGCAAATGCCCCAGCGGTTGATAGTATGGGTTAAAACCAGCAGTGTGTGCTTGCTTCACCTCACCATTTTTTAGCAATAGACGCCAGTCGATCTTTGAACCGCCACTATCAGCAATGATAATCACAGGATGATTTTTTTAACTTGACGATGTAAGATGGCGATAATCTTTTATAAGCGTATACAAAAACTTGATTGGCGGAAGATCTGTACGGATACCCAGTTGATTCTTGACTTTTTCGGTAATCGCCAAAACAGGTTTTGAGTTTCCCAAGTCGCGGTTGATTTCCAGCGCCCGTTGGATCAGTTCAATATCGCTGGGGTTCAGTTGAATTGCTTGCTGAAACGTTACCTCATAATTTGTTTCGGGCGATATGAATACGTTTTGCGCAGATGCAGCTTTTTCCTCTTGTAATTTGACCACCGTGGTGCCGGCCACCATGTCTCCAATCCGCTGGCCTTTGCCGCTCACAATCACGGCCAGCATGGCAATTAACCCACTGGCTATGTTTAACTCTGCCAAGCCAAATATCCATCGTAAAATGTATGCGCCAACGGTAGCAGGTGTACCATCTATTCGAATTACTTTAAGGTTCATGGCGCGTTTGCCAGGGGTTTGCCCGTTCATAAAAATTTCAAACAACAACTTGTAAAAGAGATACGGAAGTACCAGCAGAGAAATCAAAACCCAGATAGTTTCAACATCTAGACTTGATAATAAAGCGATCATTGCTACCAAGTATATAATGTTGATGAGCAGGTCAATCAAATAGCCTAAGATTCGATCGCCCAAGCTGGCGAGCGGATAGTGGATAGAAACATTTTGAGTAGTACGAACCGCAATGGTGTGCATCGTGTTTCCAGATCAATTTCTCAAATGTAATCAACCGCAGATTTCAACAAAACAGAAAAGCTGCAACAATTATATCGATTCGGGTTGCTTGCCAAAATCCTGCGTTCTATCTTCCAGTTTTAAATAATATGCGCGAGTCGGCCTTTATACAACGCAACAAACCTAGGTGGGAGCAGTTTGAAAAAGTGGTGAACCAACAGCGTCAGGCGCAACCCGATCAAATGGCAGAGTTTTTCATTCAAATTACAGATGATCTTTCTTTTGCACGAACGCAATACCCCACCAGCCGAACCACACACTATCTCAATTCTTTGGCCAGCAAACTTCATGTAGAGATTTATAAGAATAAGAAAGAGGAAGCCAATCGGTTTGTTACATTTTGGAAATACGAGGTGCCCGAGGTGATGTGGCGCGCACGCAAGCCAATGTTCTATGCGTTTTTGGTGTTTTTAATCGCCAATGCAATTGGAGTTGTATCGGTAGCCAATGACGATATATTTGTTCGGTTGATTTTGGGTGATGACTATGTGGCAATGACCATGGAGAACATTAAGGCTGGCAACCCAACCTCTGTTTATTCTAAAGCTGGGGAGCTTGAAATGTTCTTTCGTATCACGCTCAACAATATTATGGTTTCGTTTCAGGTTTTTGTAAACGGGTTGTTCGCATCTTTGGGCACCGGGTTGGCTTTGTTTTACAACGGCATCATGGTAGGCGCATTTGTTACTTTCTTCTATCAGCAGAACCAACTTTCGCAAGCTTTCCCTGTCATCACGTTGCATGGTACAATTG
>JBJTHA010000098.1:0-4411 GCA_046094265.1 Cytophagales bacterium | reverse complement strand
TCTGATCATCAAATCGCGCCCAGCATGCGCGTGAATATTCACACCGGCAAAGGTATTGTAAAAGGTGTATTCGGCTGGCCGGCCATTCACGTGCGCGATGCAGGCAAAGAAGAAGCACCAAGCCTGAAAAATATTTTCATTGACATTGGTGCCGAATCCAAAAAAGAGGTGGAAGCAATGGGCGTACACGTAGGATGCGTAGCGGTGTTCGAAGATGAATTAATTGAGATGAACAAAAGATACCTCGTTGGCAGGGCACTGGATAACCGCATGGGTGGTTACATGATTGCCGAAGTTACCCGCAGGCTGCATGAGAATAAAAAGAAACTGCCCTTCGGGCTTTATGTCGTTAACTCAGTACAAGAAGAAATAGGCTTGCGAGGGGCAGAGATGATTTCACGGAGAATCAAGCCTGATTTAGCAATCTGTACAGACGTGACACACGATACCCAATCGCCCATGTATAATAAAAAAGAGAGTGGCAATCTAAAATGCGGATTAGGCCCAGTAGTTTGCTATGGCCCTGCCGTACAGAACAATGTATTGAAAATGATCATCGAAACAGCACAAAAGAAAAAAATACCGTTCCAACGACAAGCGGTGAGTCGTTCGACAGGTACAGACACCGATTCATTTGCCTATTCCGCGGAGGGTGTTGCCTCTGCCTTGATCTCATTACCGCTTAAATACATGCATACCACGGTAGAGACGGTGCACAAAGAAGACGTAGAAAATGTGATAAACTTGATTTATGAAGTTTTACTGCGGGTAAAACCCAGCCACGATTTTCGCTACATCAAATAGCGAATGGCGGAAATCGTTGGTGGTCGTTAGGTGGCGATACATTGAAATCCATCTAGAAATCTTACATCTGATAGTTATACGTACAGCTAGCCCTTTCAGCAATTTGGAGGGGCTTACCTTTGTGTTGTCAAACGCATAAAAACAATGAATCATACAAAGAAATTTGTTTCCGCTGTGCTGGTGGTTTTCATTCTTCTCATCATTAATGAGGCACCCGCGCAAGAGTGCCCCATCCAAGAGGTGTACTCAATGATGGTGTTCAACTTTTCTAAGTATGTACTATGGCCAGACACAGGCAACGGGGAGTTTGTGATAGGTGTGGTGGGTAACCAAGAAATCTATAAGACCTTGAGTACGTGGTATTCTGGCAAACCAAAGGGTACTAAGAAATTTGTAATTAAGAGTTTCAAAAACGCTACAGAAGTCCAAGAATGCCAGATTTTATTTATTGATAAGAGTGGTGGGTTTGAAAAAGCGGACGAAAAAGTAAAAGGCAAGGGTACCTTGGTTGTTACCGACCGCAATGGCTTTGGGGCTAAAGGAAGCTGCATAAACTTCAAAACAGTTGGCGATAAGTTGAAGTTTGAACTGAATCAAGCAGCCATCGAAACTTCAAACCTCAAGGTTTCGAGCACACTTACCTCTATGGCAATTTTGATCTAGGCACATCTCAATCAACGTTGGTTTTTGTCTTTTGAAAACTTCGGGGGTATTTTTACAATTAAATCTAGATTTTTTTATGAAAAGACTAGCTTCAATTTTGGTTCTATTCACTTTGGCAGATCTTGTTTTTGCACAAACAGAAAAGCCAATGCATGAGATACACTCTCAAATGATATACAATTTCTTAAAGTACATTCAATGGCCAGACGAGGCTGATGGAGGTGAGTTTGTGGTGGGTGTGATTGGCGAAGACGATGTATTTAATACACTCAAAAATTATTATGACGGAAAGCCGAAAGGCGCAAAAAAATATTCGATTAAAAAATTGGTGTCTGCCGATGAAGCTGCAACATGTGCTGTGATCTACATAGGCAAAGGTAAGAGCGGGCAGTTTGATGTCATTAAAAGTACAGTGAGCGGGAAGCCTATCTTAACGATTACAGATAGTGCTAACTTAGGTAAAAAGGGAAGTTGCATCAACTTCAAGGTCATTGATGGCAAATTGAAATTTGAGATGAACCAAGCTTCCTTGACGGCTTCCACGTTGAAGATATCTAGCCAGTTGAGCAGCATGGCCATTTTGTTGTAGCCTTTTCAATGGTCAAGTCTTTTACTGATCAGATCAATCGGATCGTTCAAGTCAATTATCCGCCCACACGGATAGTTTCGTTAGTACCCAGCCAAAGTGAGTTGTTGTTTGATTTGGGTTTGAATGATCAAGTGGTAGGCATCACCAAGTTCTGTACCCATCCGTCAGACAAGGTAAATGCCAAAACCAAAGTCGGTGGCAAAAAAATTTCAATTTGGACGCCATTCGCTCCTTGCAGCCTGATTTGATTATTGGCAATCGAGAAGAAAATTACCAGGCGGGCATCGAAGCACTGGAAAAGGAATTTCACGTTTGGATGTCACACATTTGTTACGGTGCAGGATGCACTGGGCATGATTCAATCGGTTGGCAAATTGACGGGTAAAAATTTGGAGGCAGATTTACTGGTTGGGAGAATACAGAACTCCCTCTCATCGATTAAAAGGCATGCCACTTGCAGTGTACTTTATCTGATTTGGAAATCGCCCCGGATGGCTGCCGGAAAGCAGACATTTATTGATTCAATGCTGTCAACAATTGGGTTAAGAAATGTAGCCGAGAAACCGCGCTATCCCGAACTATCAGATTCGCAAATTCAGACGCTCCACCGAGCGGTTGTTTTTCTTTCTTCAGAGCCTTACCCATTTAAAGACCGCCACCGACTGGGTTTTGTACACGTTTTTTTTTGAGTGTACCCAGACTCAAGAAGTCTATCGACTCAACAGGTACTTCACCACATATTCCAGCACCCCCTCCTCTAACTCATAGAATTTCTTGCCATAACCAATCGACTTGAGCTTGCCCATGTTAGCCTCAGTAAAATATTGGTATTTATCGCGGATGTCGGCAGGTGTGTCTACGAATTCAATTTGTGGTGGCTTGCCCAAAGCAGCAAACACGGCTTTCACCAAATCCAAAAAGGTGCGCGCCTTGCCAGAACCCAAATTATAGATTCCGGGACTTTTGCGATGACGCATCAAAAACAAACACACATTGACCACGTCTTTTACATAAACGAAGTCTCGCATTTGCTCGCCATCTTTAAAACGAGGGTTGTGCGAACGGAACAACCTCATCTTACCCGTTTTCTGAATTTGATTGTATGCGTGCCAAATCACTGAAGCCATGCGTCCTTTATGGTATTCGTTGGGGCCGTATACATTAAAGAATTTTAAGCCTGCCCAAAAGAATGGCTTCTCGTTTTGTTTCAACGCCCACATATCAAAATCTTGCTTTGATTGCCCGTATGGGTTGAGGGGCTTTAACAGGTCGATTTTCGACTCGTCATCATCGTAGCCCATCTCTCCCATTCCATAAGTTGCTGCTGATGATGCATACACCAATGGAAGCTGATATTGGCAGCACTTGACCCATAAATCTTTGCTGTATTGTGTATTGAGTCTGTTTAATAACTGAGTATCAAACTCAGTGGTGTCTGTGCGGGCACCAATATGGAAGACGAATTCCACGAGTTCATAATTTTTGTCCAACCATGGCAAAAGCAAATCGCGGTTTACTCTTTCTTGAATTTTCAGACCCTCCAGATTTTTGTTCTTTTCAACACTGCCGAAATAGTCTACAGCAACAATGGCATTGAAATTTTGTTCATTCAGGGCATTAATGAGGAAACTACCGATGAAGCCAGCGGCACCTGTAACGATGATCATAAATTTATTTTATTTGGGTTGATGACATTTAAACCCTCTAGTTTCGCGCAGTCGTTTAGTTTATCATCCGCACCAAAAAAATAGTCGGGGAGTTGCTTAGTGACTAATGCTGATGCCAGTTGAATGGAATCTAATGTTCTTAATCGGTGCTTTTGAACAATGTCGAGTGCCAACGATTCCGTTGGCTCATTAAAAGGGATGACACTAAAGAACAAAAAATCTTCAAAGATTTCAGCTTTCAAGCGGACAGCATCTTTTTTTGAAAGATCATCATTGGCCACCATTCTTGTTAATACCGAAAAGCATTCAACACGAGTAGTTGCACTAACTGAAATTAAGTTAGCGCGTTTTAAGTAGTCACTCACCAAATCGCTACCCTTTTCGGCAATATATTTTTTGATTAAAGCAGAAGTATCAAAAAAACAGTTCATCTCCCGATACGTTCCTCGCGAATATACTTAAATGAGTCAGTGCCTTTCTTCAAAGTAACCGGTTTTATATCACGCTTCCAGCCTGGCGTTTGCTCGAAAGGGATCACTCTAGCAATGGGTTTGCCCTTTCTGATAACGACAAAACTTTTGCCTTTTTCAACTTCATCAAAATATTCTTTTGCGGAATTTCGTAGAGTTGTAAATTGAAGGTAATCAATAGATGAAAGATTTATGACATAAAAATACAGTTTTCAGTT
>JBJTHA010000097.1:0-4183 GCA_046094265.1 Cytophagales bacterium | reverse complement strand
GAAATAATCGACAAGATTACGGTTAAAGGGTTGGTGTACATCCACAAAATAAACACGCTCAGCGCGGTGCATACCAGCGCGAACAACGTGGCCTCTTGCACCGACACACGCCCAGTGGGCAAAGGCCTGTTCATGGTGCGGGTCATAATGCTATCTAACTCTTTTTCAATAATCTGATTGATGCAAACCGATGCCCCCGACAGCAAAAAGCCACCGATTGTAAGCATGGTAATCGTCAGCAATTCGATGCTGCCATTGGTGGCCAGTGCATAGCCGAATGCGCAGGAGAAGGCTACCAAAAATGACAGCCTCGGCTTGAGCAGTTCGTAATACGCCTTTGCCTTCAAAATACCCGATATGGATGCGACTTGGTTCATGAATTATGCTGTAAGAACACCGTTGATCGGGAGTTGGTTATGGTAAACAGCAAATACAATTGAACGCCAAACGTAACCGTAGCCAGCAACAAATGTACTGGCTGAGCCACCGCAGGCACACCAAAATAAGCCATCACAACGCCCGTCAAAAATGACCCCAAAATTAGCAGTATTAGCGCTGTAGATAAAGGTTTTAATACAACGATTTTCCAAGCTTTCCACACCAAAGCTGCGTTGGCCGCCAAAATCAACCACGAAAACGACCGATGGATTACAAATTCCAGACCTAATGATGCAATCCACGTATCTCGGCTAGCAGACGCTATCCTGTCGATTGCTTCGCGTACCTGTGTGCCTAAGTAAATTTGTGTTAAGCTAAGACCGATCGAAAACACTAAAAGGCCTTTTAAACCTTGCACTGATGTTAACGGGATCACACCCTCAGAACTCAAGAACAATAAGTAGACGAGAATCCCAACGATGGCCATGGCCAAAAACATGTGGATCGTAATTGTCCATGTAGTGAGGTTGGTGGACACCACGATGGAACCAAACCAACCTTGAAAAATCACCGCCAACAGGTTGAGCCCAGCCAGCCAAAACACAATAGGGTTGGTTTTTCGCAGGCGCCACGACCGATAAAATACCAGCACGATCAGGAAGCCAATCACTACGCCCACCAAGCGGTTCAAATATTCGATCCAGGTTTTGGTGACATTGAAGTCTGCCTCCTGCAGAATTGACTTGTCGTTGAGAATCTTATCGGCAGTAGCCGACATACCCAACGCGCGCAGATACTTCGCGAACTTAATGTTCTTCTTCTCGCGGCCTGCCGCGTATTTCTCTTTGTAATCTTGGGGTAGTTGGTCAATGGAGGTTGGCGGCACCCAACTACCAAAGCACTTGGGCCAATCGGGGCAGCCCATGCCCGAGCCCGTGGCACGAACAATTCCGCCAACGGCAATCAAAAAATAAACAGCGACCAAAGTGGTCAGGCAAAGCTTTCGGAACGCGACAGATTTAAAGGCCATGATTGTGGCCGCAAAAATAACTAAAGTGATGAATTGAAGAGTGATTTGACCTACTTTAGCCCTCGATTATTTTCTTGAAATGACAATTTTCAGTTCTGTTGAACTGGTAATTTTGTGGTGCTTCTTTTCTCCCCTAGCTTCCACTGCACCCCCACCCTTATCGCCAACTGCTCGGGGAAGCTGTCGGTGATCCTTTTTTGGAAGTTGTACAACATCTGCACGTTCCCCTTGCAGTTTTTTGAAATGTTGTAGGAAGTTTGTGCGCCCAAGTACCAGGCCCACTGCCAATCGCGTTTCACCGGCTCCCCAACGCCACCAAAGCGCGCTGTACTAAAGGCATCCACCTCCAAACGCATGAACACTGATTTGAATGTTTTGAACGTGCCGAACATGTTGAAACCCCATGCCGGGTTCTTTTGCTGAAATGAAGAGCTTCTTTCGAGCCAAACCAATCGGTAATTAAAACCAGCGCCAAGTTCAACCCGACCGGTTAGGTTGTAAGATAGGTTGGGAAAAAGATCTACCCCAACAGTGTCTCGCCTAGCTTTCAATCCGGCATTGAGGCCGAAGCGAACGCGTTCGCGAAAGGGTTTTCCTTTCAGTCCATTGCGCGGTATCCAAAGATGCTTGGGCAGTTTGTCCAAACTCTCCAAAGAAGGGATTTTCCTTTTATACTTGGCCATTTGGTCCATGGCCTGCATTAATTCTTTTTCTTTGCCGGCAAAGTGGTCAACCGCTTTTTTGGCAGCTTCTTCTTTTAGCGCGTTGGGGTCTTTCATTTTCTCTGCTGTCTTCATGGCTTCGTTTTCCTTCATTAATTTATCTGTATTGCCCAGTTCTTTGCCCGCAGCACTTACATCCTTCAGCTGTTTTGCTGCATCCTCGGCCGCCTTGCCGGGATCTTTCAGTGTACTGTTTACTTCGCCCATTTTTGATTTGACTTCCCCCAACGGATTTGTTGCCGCATTCAACTGATTATCCCACTGCCGCAGTTGGTAGTTGTTGGGCAATGATATCTTGCCGCCCGCACTTTGCAGGTCTTTGCTCAGGTTCAAATTTGAAAAATCGTTTGCGCCAAGCGAAGGGAGTTGGGTGTTGGGGATCTGGACATTTGGGATTGGGGACTTGGTGTTGGGCAGTCCCACCTTAGCTAAAGCAGCGGTGGGCGCGTTGAGTTTGCCTGTGGCCTCGTCAAGGTTAGGAGTTTTTATGGCAGATATATCTTTACCATTGCGTGCACTGTCCAGCTTGTCAGTCCACCTTTTGTAACGTGCGGATAATTTCTGTTGCAGTTGGTTTTGTTTCTGGCCGATTTCGTTCATCAGCGACTGTTGTTTCAGGTTGAGGCTATCGGCTTTGCGCTGCAGTGCAACGGTAGGCTGGTTGCGCACCAGCAAACTGTCCACCTGTCTGTAAATTGAATTTTGCTTTCTGCTTATAGTCGATCCCATGGACGTACGCAGGCTATCTCCCCAACTCAGCACTTTCAGCGAATCGCGGTAACGGCTAAGGTTGCCCAAGCTCTTGAGGCTGTCTATTTTTTCTTGTTCCAACTATTTTGCAAGCTGTCTGCTTTGTGCTGCCCTATTTTTGTTTTGAGGCCGTCCAGTTCTGGTTGAAGACTTGCTGCGCTCGAATCGACTTTGCTGATAGCGTTTTGCTGCTGGGCAAAAGCGATATTGCAGGTTGCCAGTGTAATCAATATAGTCAGCAGTTTTGCCAATGCTTTTGTTTGGCTTAAAGGTAGCGTAAAGTGGCGGCCTTCAAGCGGAAATAATGGCAGAAAAAATGAGTTTGTTCGTTGTCAGTATCAAGAGCCTTTCCTTCGGGTTAGCTTCGGGTTAGGTTCGTGTTAGCTGGCTTGTCAGTTCACTTTTGCCATCTAAAAAACTTGATTCTTCCCTCCACCAAAAGTAAATCCTCAAACATGCCTCCAGCATCTCTTTGCTCTTGCTGAAGCAGATTGTTTTCCTTGACAGCCTTTTCAAATGAGTGCGGATGCTCAGGTTCTTCCGCTCGATGTGGTTGATGTTGTACTTGGTTTTGTGGTGAACTGCTTCTGGAACAATGCTCCTGTAGAGTTCGTAGCCATCGGTGAATAATTTCTTTGCCGCTGATAACAATACGGTACCCACCACTCTGCCCAACGTTTTTAAGTTCCGCTTTCCAACTTTAAAGTCAATCACTTCCTTTGTATCTCTTCTCAACGCATACACAACCCAGTACAACCTCTTCTTATTGCCGATATAGGTTATCATTTCGTCAACTTCATATTCTTTGCCTTGTAAAATGGGGAATGGCCGCGCGACCAGTTTTGCGATGGACTTTGTTTTTCGGATCACGGTACAAACTGGGATTTTTAGCAACCGCGAAATGCTGCTCACGCTGCTGCCTTCTACAGTAAGGGAAGCAATCCAGCGAATGATGTTGGGGCTGCATGCTGGGTAGCGGTACTCTGTCTGAAAGGTTTTCCCACAGCTTTTGCATCGGTGGCGTTAAAGGCCAGCCACGCTCTCACCATTCTTTACGGTTAAGGATTTGCAATAGAGGCAGGTCGGTTTTTCCATCATACGTTTGATAGCACTTTAGCGGGCTTCAATGGGTTACAAAGTTTATAGCCCTTAAAATAAGAAAGACGGGCTTCGGTACCCGTCTTTCCTTTCATTTTTTTATTGTGCAGCTTTTCTTGACTTTTGGTTATCAGTGCCTTACGGATAAAGCATAAGTTTGATACTTCTAAACATGGCTCATCAATCTTTATTCAAATCTAACCCA